>NZ_JONT01000008.1 GCF_000711975.1 Desulfofalx alkaliphila DSM 12257
AGGCCCTGCAGGGCCGATGGTGCTGGGGCATAGCCCTGGGAGAGTAAGGTCGCTGCGTGCCCTCTGGGGTATTGCCGAAATAAATTTTAGCCCCTGGGTATTCCCAGGGGTTTTATTTTTTACCTTGTTTAATTTACCGTAGTGCAAAATTGTTGTTAGAAAAAAGAAAAAAGAGACCACTGTTATTAGTAAAACAAAGTCGACGAAAACCCAAATTACCAAAGGAGTGTCTCTTGTGAATACTATTTTACTACAATAATGAGAAAAATCATTGGAAAAAGAGCAAGGAATTTGGTATAGTTTTATTTGCCATGTTATACCTTCGGAGGTGTGAGAACTGGAAAATTTAAGTATTCATGCAGATGTTTCTAACCTTGAAGAGTTGAAAAGGGCAATTAGCAATGGGGCCGAAGGTATTGGTGTTTTACGTACAGAGTTTTTGTATGGTAGTTCTGATAGTCACTCTGAAGAATATCATTTTCAAAATTACCGAGAGGCTATTAAATTGGCTGACAATAGACCCATTACCATCCGTACCTATTGTGGTGGCGCAGGTGACCCTTTAATGGGGCAATGGGGAATTAGACATAGCATGGCCAATGAAGAGCAGTTTATTACTCAAATACGGGCCATATTAAGGGCCAGTGCTTATGCTCATGGCAATAATGTAAATATTGTATTGCCGGGTATAGCAGATATAGAGGAGTTTAAATGGGCTAAGGATAAGATAACAACAGTAAAAAATCAACTGAAAGATGAAAATCAAGAAATCAGTGGCTATGTGCCCTTGGGCATAATGATAGAAATACCGGCAGTTGTATTGAGTCTAGAGATGTTTACCCACGAAGTTAACTTCTATCTGGTTGACTCTGACAAATTACTCCAATACATTATGGCCATAGATACGAGAGCCCCTGCGGCTCCAACACTTAATGATCCTATGCATCCTGCTATGCTGCGCACTTTAAAAAGGATAGTGGAATGTAAACCCGGGCAAAAACTAAATATATCAATATGCGGCAGGCTGGCTGAAATTGAATGTGCAATTCCTTTATTTATTGGATTGGCAATCCGCAGTATTGCAATTGACCCATCTTTGATTGCTAAACTGTTCAATTATATGAACGGTATTGATAAGGAAAGTTCTGTAAGGATAGCTGCAAAGGCATTAGCCTTATCCAACTCAGACAGAATAAAGAATTATGTGCATGCAGCCATTGACAAACTTAGGTGATGGGATGAAGTTGCTAGATTAAAGAAATACCCTTAAGCTCGGAATATGTGATATAATAACATCTGATTGTATGCAATTGGTGGATGCAAGGGGGGGAAAGACTTTGGGTATTAATAGCGGTGGCGAGGATTTAACTCTTAATGATAAGGAAAAACAATTAATACGTGCAGTTGGGGTGTTAATGCATTACCCAAAGGGACATACCCTTTTCTCTGCGGGTGATGTGGCTGATAAAATATATTTAATTGAAACCGGATATGTCAAAATCTATCGTATAGCCACTGATGGCAGGAGAGTCACCGTAGGCTGTATAAGAAGTCCCGGAGAACTAATGGGACTTGCAGAGGCTTTACACCATGGTGAGCGCACTTGCTTTGCAGGGGCAATAAATGATGTTAAGGCCATTGTGGTAAGAAAATATAAGTTTCAAGAGTTATTGTTACAGGAACCAAATTTGTCCATAAAAGTCGCCAAACTGTTGGGTGCAAGGATGCGTGAGGCTGAGGCCATTGTTCATGAAATGGTGTGTTGGCAAGTTTCAGGTAGACTGGCAATGATGTTATTGAAGGTTTCTGAGTTATGTGGAATAAAAACCGATCGGGGTATTAAAATAGATCTAAGACTGACCCACGAAGAAATGGCCAACATGATAGGTACATCACGGCAGACAGTTACTTCTGCCCTCAACACCTTTAAACAGGAAAAGAGTATTGCAATGGAAGGCAGAGATATTTACATTACCGATGTTGAAAAGCTTACCAGGTGGATTATGTGATCAAACCAGCTTAATAATAGGCTGGTTTTTATGTGGCTATGGTTGGTTGGGTGCCATAAAGAGTAGAATGGAAAATTTAAAGGCAGGAAACACGACAATAATCTAGAATAACTACTAAGGTTAGAGTAATTTAATGATAATTTGGGGGAGCGTTAGCTTTGAGTATTTATTCCTTAGACGGTGCAGGTTTAAAACGGATGTTAATGGGGAGTATTAATCTGTTGGCAACTTCTAAGCAAGAAATAGATGCACTTAATGTATTTCCGGTACCTGACGGAGATACCGGAACTAATATGTATTTAACCTTTCTTGAAGCTGCTAAGGAGATTCAAGCGGCAAAAACAAGTCATGTGGGAGAGATAATGGAAGCAGCGGCCAGGGGCTGTCTGATGGGAGCCAGGGGTAACTCCGGTGTTATTTTGTCGCAAGTTGTAAGGGGATTTGCCAACTCTTTAAAAGGTAAGTCAACGGCCACTGCAAAGGATATGGCCAAGGCCTTTGCGGAGGGAACAAATTTAGCCTACCAGGCAGTGGCTCAGCCTGTGGAAGGTACGGTGCTGACCGTATTGAGAAAAAGCAGTGAAGCAGCACAGCAGGCGGCCGATCGCAGCCCAGACTTACTGCGTTTTATGATCACTGTCTACAGACAGGCTGCAAGGGCATTGGATGAAACACCGGAACAACTGGCGGTTCTTAAAGAAGCAGGCGTGGTGGATGCCGGTGGCAAGGGTTGGGTGATAATACTCCAAGGGATACTCTATGCCTTACGCAGGGTCGAAGAAATAGAGCTGCTGCAAGATTTTGCATCCAGCCAAAAGAAACGTCTGGCCGAATTCACATTAAAAGAAATAGACAGTGATATTCATTATACATACTGTACCGAATTTATATTAAAAGGTACTGACCTGCCCATAGAAAAAATTAAAAACGAGTTAAGCCCCTATGGGGACTGTTTAATGGTTGTTGGCAGTGATCAAGTATTAAAGGTGCACATCCACTCCAACCATCCAGGCTTGGTCATTGAAACTTGTCTAAATTATGGTACTTTGCATCAAATGAATATTAGTAACATGCGTGAACAGAATTTAAGTCTTGAGAAAGGCCAAGCCGATAAGCCCCTGGCTGTTGTTTCTGTGGCAGTGGGCGAAGGAATTATTAAGATTATGGAAAGCTTGGGAGTAGATAAGGTTATTACCGGCGGACAAACCATGAACCCCAGCACCGAGGAAATTTTGCAGGCTATTGAAAAAGCACCGTCTCAAAACATTATTGTGTTGCCAAATAATAAAAATATTGTTTTGGCTGCCAAACAAGCGGCCCTGATGACTGAAAAATCTGTTGAGGTGGTAAACACCGTTTCTATTCCCCAGGGTTTGACTGCGCTGCTGTCATTAAACCCAGAGGGCACCTTGGAAGAAAACGCCGACAGAATGCAAGAAGCCCTTAAGCTGGTGAGAACGGGAGAAGTAACCACCGCAGTGAGAAATGTAAGCATCAATGGTCAAGCCATTAAGGAAGGAAATATTATAGGCTTAGCCGATGAACAAATTGTTGCATTTGGCAATGACACCTATCTGGTATTAAAGCAGTTGATGGAAAAGTTAACCTCTGGCGGAGAGGAGTTAATCACCCTCTACTACGGTGAAGATCAAAACGGTGAAAGTGCAAGGCAAACTGCAGAAATGCTGCAGCGTGATTTTCCTAACTTAGAATTTGAAGTTCATTACGGTGGTCAACCCCTGTACCCGTATATAATATCCGCTGAATAATAATAAATTGGTTTGGGCACAGGCAGGACTTAAAGACCGTTTAATAGAATACCTCTTAGTAGAGTTCATATCACTAGGGGGTATTATAATGTCAAAATCCATAGCAATTTTTTCTTGTAAAAAGATTCGAGATGTCAATTGCATTGCATGTATTAAGTGCTTTAAGGCTTTCTCAGATCGCGCCGGGGAATTTGAACGCTATCTAGATGAAGATGACGTAGAAATAGTGGCCATGAGTCATTGTGGCGATTGCCCGGGTCTATTAATTCCCCGTACCGTCTTGCTGCTGGAAAATTTGAGGGCACAGGGACGTGAGGTTGATACCATTCACTTTGGTACTTGTTTGGTAAAAGCCACTGAAACTGCTGCATGCCCAATTAACTTAGAAAAAATGAAAAATATTTTAGAAACTAAATTTAATAAGAAGGTTGTAATTGGAACTCATAACTACTAAATAAAAAGTCGGTGTGATTCACCGGCTTTTTGTTCATATCTGGCTTTGATTGCATATGGCAGCATTATTAGTTAATATAACTACAGGGGCGGCATATTCATTTGCAGGCCTTGAACAATAACTTTATTATATTTCAGGGGGCAAATTATGGTAGTGGGAACACTTACGGTTGAATTATTTGTTGGGCAAGCAAGCACTTTAAAGGACAAGCGCAGAGTCTTGAGGAGTATTTTAGACCGGGTGAGGGCTAAATACAATGTTTCTATTGCCGAGGTTGATAGGCAAGACACCTGGCAGCGAGCCACCCTGGGAGTGGCCTGTGTGAGCAATGAAACAGCCCATGTGCAAAGCGTTTTAAGCAAGGTGGCAAGGTTTATCGAATCCCTGGGAATTGCAGAAGTTATTTCATTGTACACCGAGATACTATAATACTATTATAAGCCCCAAGGTTATGTGGCCTGCCTTCAATCACTTGTACTCTTATTGGCGTCTGCCTGAAAATTATCAATAAAAGCCTGTGCCTTTTCTATGGTTGGAAATCCGGTAAATCTCAATGTTTCTTCTACATTTTGAATATTTTCTATGGCTTCGTTCACAGGCGTTCCTGCAGGCACAATTTCACTTAGATATTGCAGATGACCTTTAAGGCGATAACATATAACATCAAACACCTTGAAAACACTCCTTTCTATAAACATTATACCATAAAATAAGGTAAAAGCACCGAACATAATACTTGTATTTGGGTATTGCTTTGGGTTCTTTGTTAAGTTACAATACGTGTAAAAAATTCATTGAGGGGGAATTTAAATGTTTGTAGCTGATTATATGACTACTTCACCAATTACCGTTAGTAAAGATACTTCTGTTATTGAAGCCCTTGATATATTAAAAAAGAATAAAATTCGACAACTCCCTGTCACTTCAGGTTACAAACATATTGGTCTAGTAACCGAAAAAGAGTTACTTGCAGCCTCTCCTTCACCGGCTACCACCTTAAGTGTTTATGAAATCAAAGATTTAATGTCAAAATTATCGGTTGGCAGCGTCATGAATAAAAATCCCCTTACGGTTACACCATATTGTGCCATTGAAGAAGCTGCCTTGCTGATGAGAGAGAATAAGGAAAATAGCCTATTGGTGATAGACAAGGATGTGTTAGTGGGCATTATTACCGAGTCAGATATTTTTGATGCCATTATAAAAATGTCTGGTGCAAAAAGAGCAGGAACTCGCATTGTGATTGAAACCAAAAATAAAATTGGCTTAATAGCTGAAATCACAGGTATAGTAAGGGATTGCAATATAGATGTGGCCGGCATTGGTGTAATAGAGAGATCCGGGGGTATGGTGCAGATGATGCTGCGACTATGCACAGCCCAGCCCTTTGAGGTGATTAATGCTTTAGAGAAAGCCGGTTATAAAGTTGACCAAGCCGGTAGCTGTGGTTAAATGAACTTTAAAAAACCTTCTGACAATATGTTAGAGGGTTTAAGTTTTTATAAACATAAGTAATGCAGGAAAATGAAGAGTAATGCAAGAATATAATAGTATAATGCTAGGGAATTTAAGGGGTGTAATGGATGGGGATATTGGAGAAAAGACAGCCTTCTTTTATTACTTTTAGGGAGACTTTTTTAAATGCCGTTGAGCAAATAACGGGTAATATGGTTGAGCCATCTGCCTTGTGGAAAGAAATAGGTGATGAAGAAACAAGGGAGCAGGTATTGGAAAAGGTAGTGGATGACTTGGAAAAGGAATATGGCTTTAGAACAGTTATACCGAATAACTTGGTAGATTTTGATGGCGGAGTGGAGGGTGTGGCCAATCAAGTGCACCATAATTTTAATACCATGTATTTGATAGAAAAAATAAATGCCAAAATTATGGCCAGACGACAGTATTAAGGAGCGATTGACGCTCCTTAAATTATTTATCATGGGTTTGTAAATATACGTTTTTCCACTGCCTTGGCGGTTTTGGTGGTGGCTAAGCCGCCCATGGAGGTTTCCTTCAGTGTTTCCGGTAACGAGCGGCCTACCCGGTACATGGCATCAATCACTTCATCACAGGGTATTGCACTTTCTATTCCGGCCAGGGCCAGGTCTGATGCCACTATGGCCAGTGCAGCGCCGGTTGCATTTCGCTTTATACAAGGTACTTCCACCAAACCTGCCACCGGATCACAAACCAGTCCCAGCATGCTCTTTAATGCTATGGCCACTGCGTGGGAACACTGCCGGGCAGTGCCGCCTGACAATTGCACCACTGCGGCTGCAGCCATGCCGGAGGCGGATCCGATTTCTGCCTGACAACCACCGGCGGCCCCGGAGATGCCGGCCTTGTTAGCAATAACCAAACCAACGGCTCCGGCTGTAAACAGCGAATGGATCATTTCATCCCGGGAGGCGTTGAGATATGAGCCCACCGTTAAAATGCATCCCGGTACTATTCCGCAGGAACCTGCCGTTGGAGTAGCCACCACTGCTCCCATACAGGCATTTACCTCTGATGTGGCCAAAGCTGAGGTGAGCACCTCCATCATTAATTTACCGGACAGGGCTGTGGAGTTTTTATTATATGACGCCAATAGTTTTGCATCACCCCCGGCAAGCCCGCTGCGCGATTTTAGGTCTTCATTAATCCCCCTGGCAATGGCTTTTTCCATTATCGCCAGATGATCTGACATATTGCTAAATATTTCTTCCTCTGAAATGCCGGTGGTTTCTGATTCCTGCTTAATCATTACTTCGGATATCCTCATTTTTTCTGACTGGCATATATTAACAAGTTGTTCCATTGTTTTGAAGTACATGATTGTAACCGCCTTCTGCTATTTATTGTGAACCACCACATTTGTTACATGGGGTATTTTTTTTAGCTCTTTTGTAATCCTTTCCGGTATCACTTGATCGGTCTCTATGGTCATCAGGGCTTCAGAACCCCGTGACTTTCTGGCCACCTCCATATATCCAATGTTTATTCCCTCGGAGGCCAGCAATTTGGCAGCTGAAGCTATTACTCCATGGCGGTCAAAATGAAATATTATTAAGAAATTATTATCCGCCGAGATTTTAATATTAAAGTCATTGATTGAGATGATTTCTGCCCTGCCGCCACCGGGGGATATACCGACCACGGTTAGGCGGTGATTTTTATTGGCCATGGTTATCTTTACTGTGTTGGGGTGAGTGACGTCCTCTTCACTGGTTGTTATTGCTATATTTAACCCTAATTTTGCAGCGTGTTCCGCTGCTTGTACCAGGTGTGGGCTGTTTACACCGTAGCCCAGCAATCCGCCGATTAAAGCCAAATCGGTGCCGTGACCTTTATAGGTCTTGGCAAAGGAACGATAAAAAACCACTTCAATGTGCCGGGGCTGCCCATTAAAGATTTTACGGGCCATTAAGCCAATTTTTGCTGCACCTGCAGTGTGAGAACTGGAAGGCCCAATCATAGCCGGCCCTATGATATCAAAGACCGAGGTATATTTCATGTACTCAACCCTTCCACGCATACTATTTTACAGTAAAAATAGGCGGTCGCCGGCGTCGCCGCAACCCGGTATGATGTACCCCACTTCATTTAAACATTTATCAACCGATGCTGTGACAACTTTTATTTGTGGGTACTTTTGGTGCAGTTGTTTGATGCCCTCCGGTGCTGTAAAGGCACAAACTAAAACAATGGAAGCAGGGTCGATTCCCGATGCTGTCAGTATATCCATGGTTTTTACACAGCTGTTGCCGGTGGCCAGCATAGGGTCTAAAACATATACCCTCTGATAGGTGTCAAGCTTGTCTGGCAGAGAACGAAGATATACTTTGGCTTCCAGTGTTTGGTGATCCCGGGCCATGCCGATATGGGCAATTTTGGCCTCGGGTATTATTTCCAAAAAACTATTCACAAATCCAAGTCCTGCCCGCAATACCGGTATTAATAATACTCCCTTCATATCTAATTCTTCCACATCTGCCATTACATTTAAAGGTGTTTCTACCTGTGCCTGCCTGGTGGGCAAATCTGCAGTGGCCTGGTATGCCAGGCAAAGTCCCAGCCGTGACATACAGTCTCTGAAAAGGGCGGTGCCGGTTTTTTTATCCCGTAAAAATTTCAAGCAGTGTTTAGTAACCGGGTGTTCTACCACAACTACATTATCCAAAGGGTTGTCCTCCTTGCCAAATTATGATCTATATTATATATTAGCAACTATTGTTGATGAATAAAAGTAAAAACAGTGTAATTTGTCAAATCGGCCCCTCTTTCGTTATAATATTGCTTAATCCCTGCTAAAATATAAAAAAAACAAGGAGATGAAGTGTTTGATTGATCCCGTAGCCTTTACCATAGGATCTATTTCTGTATACTGGTATGGAGTAATTATCGCCAGTGCCTTTCTGGTGGGCATATTTCTCGCATACCGCCTTGCTCAAAGGACGGGTATAGATCCCGAGCATATTATTAACATGGTTTTACTGGTTATCCCTGCGGCTTTCATTGGGGCAAGGCTGTATTATGTTATATTTGAATGGCATCGTTACGCCGGTAATTTTTTGGAAATATTTGCCGTACGGCACGGCGGTTTAGCTATCCACGGGGGATTAATTGGCGGTGTTCTGGCCGGCTACCTTTACGTTCGCAAACATAGGCTGCCGGTTTATAAAATTGCCGATATTTGTGCCCCCAGCGTTATACTAGGCCAGGCTATCGGCAGGGGGGGGAACTTTTTTAACCAAGAGGCCCATGGTGGCCCTGTCAGTTACGACTTTATCAGCCGATTCCCGGAGTTTATTAAAAATCAAATGTACATTTACGGTCAGTATCATCATCCCACTTTTCTTTATGAGTCCCTGTGGAACTTGTCCGTTTTTGCTTTTTTAATGATATATTGGCATAAAAAACGTTTTGAAGGCGAAATTGCCTTTTTGTATCTTGGATTATATTCACTGGGCCGTTTCTTTATCGAGGGACTGCGCACAGACAGTTTAATGTTAGGGCCAATCATGATGGCCCAGCTGGTCAGTGTAGTGTTAATTGTCATTAGTGTGTTGGCAATAGTGCATTACCGCAAAAAAGAAAAACAGCAACGGCTGTAGGGCCGCTGCCGCTTTATGGCGCTAAGGCCTGCAATTTGTTGTTTTTCTATACACCCGAAATCTTTTTATAAGGTCGCATTTTAAAGTATCTTTTAGGATTCGGTTCATCATTGTGTTATTTTCTAATATCAGCGACAGCTCAGCATGGGGGTAGCCCTTTCTCAATAGCCTGGCCATGGTCTCGTGCATCAACAGGGCCGCCACCCCTCTGCTGCGAAACTTTGGTACCACTCCTAGCACTGCAACCCGGCAGCCGTTAATAAAGCCCTTAGAGTCGATATTGGGCAAGGTGAGGCAAATACCGGCAGGCTCTCTGTTTACCTCGGCAACTAACAAGAGATCGGGTTCAGCAAAGGAACGGTAGCTGTTTAAATAGTTTGCCGCATCCCCCACAGAAAGCTGTTTGCTTCCCCAATTACCCTGCATTGTTTGGTTATGCACGTAGGAAAGTATTTGTGCCTCCCTATGGATGTTATTAAAGTTGATCTTTCTTATTTGCACCCTTTGTTTTTTTCTGACCTTTTCAGCCACCCGGGCCAGTTTGTGGGGGAAGGGGTGCTTGTGGGTCCAAAGGTATGCCAACAGGTCTATGTATTTAGAAAAACCGGCGTACTCCAATAGATGGGAGTAATACCCCAGATTATAGGGCATATTTTGTTGGGGGGCATAGTTAAAGCCTTCTATCAGCAGACCGACGCTGTCGTTTGTATTATAGCTGACCGGGCCGGCCAGATAACCATATCCCCTTGCTTTGGCCCAGCGACAGCCGGCTACAAACAGCTCTTTAACTGCCTCCGGGTTATTGGTGCTTTCAAAGTAGCCAAATAATGCGGTGTTCCTTTCATGGTGTTTGGGGTTGGCCATAATGGCCACCCGGGATGTGACGATGTTATCATCCACTGCCACCAGCAAAGCAACTTCCCTGGTCGGGATCTTAAGCAGAATGTTAGCTGTTTTTTGGACGCTTGCAGGTAGCCAAAAGGGGTCCCGGTAATATATGAACTGGGGCAAGCGGACAAAAATATCAAACTCCCTATTTGTTGAAACCTGATATACATTAATCCCCAAAGCAATCACTCCAAAAAAAATAGGCCGGCCTAAGGCCAACCTGAGAAATTTCCAGCTTATGCGTGGCTGGGCTTTCTTTATTGTATGGAGTTTGGGTAAATGTGTGATTGCAAATGCAATGTTTTTATTAACGCATTACTTTTGGCCACAGATTGCGTGCGTCAAAGTTTTTTAGGGCTTTAACAAAGTCATCCCTCATTCGCGGGTAGCGCTTGGATAATTCTGTCACTAACTCTTTAGCTTCCTCCCGCTTAGTTTTACGGTTTGCCGGGCATGGATTATGAATGATAGGAACTTGGGCCTTATTGGCCAATCTAATTACGTCTTTTTCCGGCAAATAAACCATTGGCCTGATGATGGTTAAGTCCGTCCTGTCAAGATAGGTGCGCGGTGAAAAGGTGCGAAATTGTGCGTTGTAGAAGAAACTCATAAAAAAGGTTTCAATTGCATCGTCCAGGTGATGGGCCAAAGCCACCTTATTGCAGCCAAACTCTTTGGCTGCACTGTTCAAAGCACCCCGGCGCAGGTTGGCACATAAGGCACAGGGGTTTTTTTCCTGTCTGGCATCAAAGACTATTTTACCGATCTCTGCCGGTTCCACATGGAGGGTTAAATCCAGCGAACGGCAAAACTCTTGAAGCGGAGTGATGTCCATATCCCATCCCATGCCAACATGAATCGGTTGTATTTTGAAGTTGTATGGATAATATTTTTGATAATAAGCCATCACATACAGCAAGGTACTGCTGTCTTTACCGCCCGATACCCCAATGGCTATCTTATCTCCGTCTTCAATCATTTTGTAATCGGCAATGGCCTTTACTGATTCGCTTAATACCCATCTTAAAATATTGCTTTTGTTTTTACCCATGATGTCTCCTTATTTAAAGAATTATTTTTCGGTAAACTGCCCTTTACAAAGGGGGCAGGTGTGGTCCTTACTGCCCTTTTTCACCATTACCGTTTTCTGGCAGTGGGGGCAAATTGCGTTTTTGTATCTTAACAATTTGTAAGGAATCATTAATATCATAAAGACAAAAATAAAAAGCCATAAATAAACTAAAAACTTCATAAACTCCACCCCTTTTAACAACCAATATTTTATCATAAAATAATTGAAAATGTGTGTTATTATTAAAGGAGCTTTTTGCATATCAATAAATTCCCATTGACAAGGGATAACAAACTTGGTAAACTATCACCATTCAATTAAATAATCAGTGTGCTCTTATCCGGAGTGGTGGAGGGATCAGGCCCTATGAAACCCGGCAACCGCGTTGGCAGTGGTTAACAGGCTACAGTTAACTGTTTTTAAACTGCTGACGAACTGGTGCTAAATCCTGCAAGGGAGTTTTCCCTTGACAGATAAGAGGTAGCAATTTTTGTTTGCAAACCTCTTCTGTGTGTGAAGAGGTTTTTTACTTCATGCACCGAGAAAGGGCACCAAAAAGACAGGAGGTAATTTAAAAATGGCTGTTGAAAAAACCTATGCTGAGATTAATGCTAAAATCAAAAGCGGCCAGGCAGTGGTGTTGACTGCCGAGGAAGTTGTTTCGCTGGTAGCTGAGAAGGGAGTTACCCAAGCGGCAAAAGAAGTGGATGTTGTTACCACCGGAACCTTTGGGCCCATGTGTTCCTCCGGTGCATTTCTAAACTTTGGGCATCCTAAGCCGAGAATGAGAATGAGCAAGGTGCTGCTCAACAATGTGCCTGCTTATGCAGGGATTGCTGCTGTGGACGCCTATATCGGTGCCACTGAACCAACCCTGGATGACCCCTTGAACAAAAAATTCCCCGGCGAGTTTCGCTATGGGGGCGGTCATGTTATAGAGGACTTGGTGGCCGGTAAACCCGTTAAATTAAAGGCACAGTCCTATGGCACAGACTGCTACCCCCTCAAGGAGCTAGAAACAGAAATTACATTACAAGATATAAACGAGGCATTTTTATTTAATCCTCGCAATGCATATCAAAACTACAATTGTGCAGTAAACTTAAGTGACCGGACAAAGTACACCTACATGGGAATGCTAAAACCGAAACTTGCCAATGCCCATTACAGCACCTCAGGGCAGTTAAGCCCGCTGCTAAAGGACCCACACTTTTTGACCATTGGCATTGGCACCCGCATCTTCCTCGGGGGCGGTGAAGGTTATGTTGCCTGGTATGGAACACAGCACTTCCCATCGATGCTCAATGCCTCGGGTGTGGAGCTACACCCAAGCGGCGGAACCCTATCGGTGATCGGTGATTTAAAACAAATGAACCAAAGATATATTAGGGGATGCAGTTTCATAGGTTATGGATGCTCCCTTGCGGTGGGCATCGGTATACCTATCCCCGTTTTAAATGAAGAAGTTATGTATTGGGTTTCCCGTTCAGATAAAGAGCTTTATGCTCCTATTGTAGACTACAGTGATCATTATCCCAACCGCACCGGCGAAAACCTGGGGTTTGTAAGTTATGCTGACCTAAAGAGCGGTGAAATCACCGTTAACGGTAAAAAAGTAAAAACTGCACCACTATCCAGCTATCCCATGGCGGTGGAAATTGCCACAGAGCTAAAGGAAAGAATTAAAGCCGGAAAGTTTGAACTAACCCAACCGGTGCAGCAGTTACCGTCAGCCAAGGATAACATTGTACCCAAGTCCTTAAACGTCAAAGAATAGGACGAAAAACAGTATAAAGGAGTTGTAAAAATGTCACCTAAAAAAATAATCCTAAGGTTTTCTGCGGAAACTTCTGAAAAACCGATTATTTACCACTTGGTTAAAGACTATAACCTTATGGTTAATATTATTAAAGCCCGTATTAATCCGGCCCGGGAGGGTACAATGGTGTTGGAGTTAACGGGAGACAGGTATGAAAGCGGTATTAAGTATTTAGAAGAGCAGAACATAAAGGTGCAAAAGTTGGCTGAACATGTGAACCACAACCGGCAGAATTGCACAAGCTGCGGAGTTTGTACCGATGCATGTCCAACCGGCGCCTTATTTTTAGAGCGTCCGGCCATGGAGGTACAATTTAACAGCGACAAATGTATAGTTTGTCAGATTTGTGTAAAAGTTTGCCCCGTAAAGGCCATGGAGGTTTGTTTTTAATTTGGAATACATGGAAAGAACATACCGCAAGCTACACCGCCAACAGGATTTAGTTCATTTTCAAGCGGTGGTTAAAGAAACCGATTTGGATGTTGCGGTGCTGCGAACACGGTTTAATGACCATTTGGTTAAATGGGTAGAAAATTTGGTCATGGAATACCGCTGCCCACTGGAGCAGTATATACAGCGCCACCCGGAATTTGCAAAAACGTTAAAGCCATTATCGCCCTTAGACGGAGCTCCTGCCATGGCTGTGGAAATGGCTGAAGCCGCTAAGCTTGCCGGCACCGGACCCATGGCGGCAGTGGCCGGTGCCTTTGCCCAGTATGTGGGGAAAAGGCTGCTTGGCCGTTCAAGGGAGGTAATAATAGAAAACGGCGGCGACATTTATATGCGCTGTACAAAAAAACGCAAAATAGGCATTTTTGCCGGGCAATCACCCTTTAGTAATAAAATTGCCCTGGAAATCCCGCCGGAGCAATCACCGTTGGGAATATGCACCTCTTCGGGCACGGTGGGTCACGCACTTAGCTTTGGCACTGCAGATGCGGTGGTTGTTCTTTCCCCTTCAGCCATATTGGCAGACGCGGTGGCAACGGCCAGTGCAAATATGGTGAAAGACGTGGAAGATTTACAAAAAGCAGTGGATTTTGCCACCTCGATAAAAGGAATAACCGGAGCGCTGGCCATAAAAGATGATAAGATGGCGGTAAAGGGTCAGGTAAGAATAGCACCCTTGTAAAGTGCTCACAATAAACCGGTAAAAGACAGAGCCGATCTTCTAAAAAAGGTCGGCTTTTGCTATAATGTAGTTAATACTACATTATTTGCTAAAAAGGAGCAAGATACAAATGGGAAATGATTTTGTACTAAATGAAAAGGGTAAATTAGTTTTTCCCGACGGCTGGGAGCGATCAGTGTATCTTGTTCCCCATTCTGATATTACAATTAGTATTAACGGCCAAGCGGTAATGGAAACAACAGAGGCAAATGCTGGGGATGAAATATTATTTTCTTCCAATGCTGAGCTAGTAGAAGGTAAGGTGAAGGTAAAGATCAGCGATGATCGTTTAAAGGCCTTTGTTCAATTGGAACCGGCCATCAGAGTTCTGCCTGCCCTTGATGTTGAAGTAACAAGTACCGGTGTTTTTGTTAAAGCCGTGCCCTTGGAGAAAGAGGAATTTACATTTGAAAAGGAACAGGTCACCCAGGAACTGCAAAGGGCCGGCGTGGTCTACGGGATAGATAACCAAGCCATCGCAGATCTTGTGAAAACTCCGTCAATCGGTAAAGTGCTGGTGGCCAGTGGGAAAGAGCCGGTGCCCGGTATAGATGAATCTGTAAATGTGCTTTTTGACAGAGAATCCACTAAGCGCCCCCAAGTAATGGCTGACGGTAGGGTTGATTTTAAACAAAAACGCCTTGCTTCAGTTGAATTGGGCCAGGTACTGGCAGTAAAAACTGCCGGCAAAGAGGGTGAACCCGGTTGTGGAGTTGACGGTCAGCCCTTACCGGCGCCTGAGCATAAAAAAATATCAATGGTGGCCGGTTCCGGGGTGGTGCTCCAACAGGACGGTTTAACTGCAATAGCCTCACAAAAGGGATTGCCCAGTCTGAAAGTTGCCGGAAACACCTGGACCTTTCAAGTAAAGCCTGTATTTCAAGTCAATGAAGTAAACTTGAGTACCGGCAACCTTGAGTTCAATGGCGACATTCGCATTAACGGTGATGTGGCCGAAGGAATGTCTGTTTTTGCTGCCGGCAATATAGATGTTGGGGGGGCCGTTTACGGAGCCAAACTAACAGCCCTGGGTAATGTTTCGGTGGGTAAGAACCTTATTGGTTCCACCATTAATGCCGGTGGTTCTTCCCAATATCTACAAGACTTTAAATCTAAATTTAAAACTTTAGAGGAAAGCTTAAAAGAAATAATTACTTGGCTTAATGCTCTCAAAGACAAATGTGCTGAGTTAAATAAACCCTTTAGTGCCGGCCAGATGATTGTGGCCCTCATAAACAAGAAATACCAAGATACCCCTAAATTAGTGGATGAACTGAACAGTCTTTTGAAAAAGAATCAAACGGTTGTAACGGCAGAGCTGGAGAATTTAATTAGGGAACTGGTAATAAAGTATAGACGCTTAGGCTGGTTGAAAATCCAAGATATTGAAGAAGTGGATGCCCTGCGGCAGAGGATGTTAACTGTGATGACCTCTATTGATTCAACTGACGAAAAACAAGGGGATGTTTTGATATCCTACGCAGTTAACTCAACCATCGATGCGGCCGGCAACGTTCATGTATGCGGCAGGGGCTGTATTAATACAGTAATCAACGCCTCAGGTAACGTTGTTATTGACTCAATATTTAGGGGTGGGAACATAAACTGTAAAGGTGTCATTAAGATCAATGAGGTTGGCTCTGAGATGGGTGTTAAAACCACCTTAAAAACAACCGGCGATGCGATTAAGATCGAAAAGGCCCATCAAAACGTGATACTTACAGCGGGAGCCCGCATTTACACTGTTAATAGTACCGAGTATAAGGTGTTTTTTAAGGAAGATGATGACTAAGGTAGAACCGACCGGGGGGTCGGTTTTTTTTATTTACTAATGTGAACATGGACACAAAAATAAGCAAACAATTATCAGAATATAAATGAAACAAAAATGAATATATTAGCTGTAGCGAAAAGGATAATTAACGGCAAAGTAGTATAATAGTTTTAAATACAAAAGGGGCAGTAGCCTCAAAATTATCCTGCTATAGTAAAAATATTTTTTGCTAATTTTAAAAAAAGCAGAATTTTGGACTACAAAAACCTATAATAATGTGATAAAATTTCACTATAGATAGTGCGATAGTTGCCACTGGTTTTTAAGAGGGGGTGGGATAGTGAATATAGTAACAAACCAGGGCTCGAAGGAACTAAATTTTACAAATTTTGTTCTTGAGGTTAAGGAAAGAAGTTGTCAACCGTTAGAACTGTGCTATCAATGCCAAAAATGCTCTGCGGGATGTCAAGTGGGTGATTACACAGATTTTCATCCCAGTCAAATTATTCGCATGATTCAATTTGGTTTAAAGGAGGAGGTATTAAAGAGCAAGTTCATATGGTTATGTGCCAACTGTGAAACCTGTGGCGCCAGGTGTCCCAATGGCATTTCCACTTCAGCAATCAGTGATGCTTTGCGGGAAATAGCCTTAGAAGAAAAAGTACCGGCCAGTGAAAAGAATATACCCATATTCCATGAAAACTTCTTAAATGCAGTGAAGTCCAACGGCAGGATACATGAAGCGACAATGTTAGCCATGTATAAGCTGAAAAGCGGGGATTTATTCTCCGACATTAAGATGGGGCTGGATTTATTTACAAGAGGCAAGCTACCCCTTTTGCCTGCTCGCGTAAAAACTAAAGGTAAAATAAGACAAATTTTTAATGATGTAGACAAAACGAAAATGAGTAACTGCAGCAATAATGACAATTCCATCTCTATGTAGAAGGGGGGGAGCCTAAGTGAAGTTTGCCTATTACCCTGGTTGTTCGCTGGAATCGACAGCCAAAGAGTTTGATCAATCAATACGCGCGATCAGCAGTGCGCTGGACGTGGAATTGGTCGAGCTACCGGATTGGACTTGTTGTGGTTCAACGTCGGCCCACGCCACTAATCATAAGTTGGCACTGGCCTTAGCCGCCCAAAATTTAGCACTGGCGGAGGAAAGCAAGTTGAACCCGGTGGTGCCCTGTTCAGCCTGTTACAACAGGTTAAAGACGGCTGAGCATTCAATCAGGAAGAACGACGAGCTGAGGGGCCAAATGGAAGGCCTGTTAGGCCATCGTTTTACCGGTGAAATCACTACAAAGTCCGCATTGGAAGCATTTGCCAATGACGTGGGCCTGGTTGCAATTGCTAAGCGTGTGGAGAAAAAACTATCGGGGTTAAAGGTGGTTTGTTATTATGGGTGCTTAACTTCGCGCCCTGTAAAAGAGGTAGCCTTTGAAGACCCTGAAAACCCACAGAGTATGGATAAGATAGTGAAGGCTCTGGGCGCAGAGCCAATAAACTGGTCCTACAAAACCGATTGCTGCGGAGCCAGTTTTTCCATTACCAGATCATCAATGGTTTATGGAATGACCGGGCGCATCTTAGATGCAGCGGTTGAAGCAGGGGCCCATGCAATTGTTACTACTTGCCCATTATGCCAAATGAACTTGGAAACCAGAAGAAAACCTGAAATGAAAATACCGGTATTTTTCTTTTCAGAGTTGATGGGCTTGGCCTTTGGTTTGTCAGAAACCCAAAGTTGGTTTAAAAAACATATGGTGGATCCCACACCGCTGATTAAGTCGCTACAGTTGACAGGATGACATAAATTAATTAGCTGATTAACGGGACATCCGGACCAAACTATGAGACTGGAGGTCTGGTGAAATTATGAGCCAAAATCAAAGTAAAAAAACAGGGGCAGTTTTGGTGGTTGGTGGAGGTATTTCGGGTATGCAGTCCGCATTGGATTTGGCTGAAACAGGTTACAAGGTATACCTGGTGGAACAAAAGCCTGCCATTGGGGGCACAATGGCCATGCTGGACAAAACCTTCCCCACTAACGACTGTGCCATGTGTACCATGTCGCCTAAACTGGTGGATACCGGTAGGCATCTAAATGTTGAAATTATTACTAACGCTGAAGTGTTAGGACTGGAAGGGGAACCGGGAAATTTTAAAGCCCGGGTATTAAAAAGGGCTCGCTGTGTGATAGAAGATAAGTGCATAGCCTGCGGCGCCTGTGCAGAGGAATGTCCCATAGAAGTTCCCAGTGAATTTGATGGCGGTCTGGGAATGCGTAAGGCTATTTATAAGATGTACGCCCAAGCCACTCCAAATGCCTACGCCGTAGACAAGGAAAACTGTATCGAATGTGGAGCCTGTGAAGATGCTTGTGAAGCTGGTGCAATCGACCATGATATGGAAGATGAAGAGCTGGTATTAGAAGTTGGTTCGGTAATATTGTCCCCTGGCTTTGAGCCTATTGATCCCACCCCTTACGGTGAATTGGGCTGGGGAATTTACCAAAATGTGTTGACCAGTGTTCAGTTTGAACGTATGCTTTCCGCCTCCGGTCCCTTTCAGGGACATGTCTCTCGGCCGTCAGATCAAAAGGAACCCAAAAGGATTGCTTTTGTACAATGTGTTGGGTCAAGGGACGTAAACAGAGGTAAAGACTATTGCTCTGCAGTTTGTTGTATGTATGCAACTAAACAGGCAATTATTGCCAAAGAGCATATTGATGGCTTAGATGCGACCATATTCTATATGGATATTAGAGCGTACGGTAAAGACTTTGAAAAATATTATGATCGGGCAAGATTGCAAAACGGCGTTAGATACGAAAAGTCAATGATATCATCGGTTAAGGAGCTGCAGCAAAGCAAAAACCTCTTGATACGCTACCGCACAGCCGACGGTGAGCTGAAAGAAGAAGAGTTTGATATGCTCATTCTGTCGGTGGGGTTGAAGCCCAGCTCTACGGCCAAAGAACTGGCTGAAGCGGTAGGGGTTGAGCTGGATGAAGACGGTTTTTGCAGATGCGAGGAGTTCAATCCCAGTGGCACCACCAGACCGGGGGTTTATGCCGGGGGAGCCTTTGTGGCACCCAAGGATATTCCTGAGACAGTGGGAGATGCCAGCTGCGCAGCTGCCCAAGCGGCACGGATTTTAAGTGAGGCAAGGGGTAGCCTGGCCCAGGTGCAAGAATTTCCGCCTGAGAAGGACGTTCTCAATGAGGACCCCAGGGTGGGAGCCTTTATTTGCAACTGCGGCATAAACATCGGTTCGGTGGTTAAGGTGCCTGAGGTGGTGGAATACGCTAAAAGCCTGCCCGGGGTGGTACATGCTGAAGAGTTTCTCTTTACCTGCTCCCAAGATAACATTGATAGGATCAAAGAGCGAATTAAGGAACATAAGCTCAACAGGGTGATGGTGGCTTCCTGTACACCAAGAACCCACGCACCCTTGTTTATGTCCAGCATTCGTGAAGCAGGATTAAATCCATATTTGTATGAACAAGCAAATATTCGTGAACATGCTAGCTGGGTGCATCGGGACAACCCCGAAGCAGCCACGGAAAAGGCCAAAGATTTGGTACGCATGGCGGTGGCCAAGGTGAAACTGGCTAAACCGGTACATACCTCTTCGGTGGATTTAAACCGCAAAGCTTTGGTGGTAGGTGGAGGGTTGTCAGGATTAACTGCTGCACTAAACTTGGCCAATCAAGGGTTTGGGGTTTATGTGGTAGAAAGAAAGCCGGAGTTGGGCGGCAATGCCCACCACGTAAAATACACCATTGATGGTTCAAATCCCCAGCAACTGATCAAGGATTTAAGTGCCCAAGCAAATGAACACCCACTGGTAGAAGTATTTACCGGGGCGGAAATTTCTGAAGTGGCCGGCTATTTAGGCAATTATAAAACTACCATCAATATCGGCGGCGAAAGCAAGGTGGTGGAGCACGGGGCTGTTATTATTGCCACCGGAGCCCAAGAAGCTAAACCCAATGAATATTTATATGGCGAAAATGAGGCCGTACTTACCCAAAGAGAATTGGAAGATAAATTGGCAAACGGCGGATTGAGCGGAGTCAACAATGTGGTCATGATCCAGTGTGTAGGTTCAAGGCAAGAAGGCAGACCTTACTGCAGCCGCATATGTTGTACCCACGCCATTAAAAATGCGTTAAAAATTAAAAAGGATAACCCAGATACCAATGTGGTCATCTTGTACCGGGACATCAGAACCTACGGCTTAAAAGAAAGGTACTACCGTCAGGCAAGGGAGCAAGGGGTTGTCTTTGTCAGATATGAATTGGAAGAAAAACCGCAGGTCAGTGCTGTTGGGGATAAGATTACAGTGTCTGTGACAGATCCGGTACTGAAGCAAAGGTTGGAATTAAATGCTGATTTACTGGTGCTGTCCACAGGAATTGTGCCGGAATCGGGCAGTGAAGAATTGTCGCAAATTTTCAAAGTTCCCCTTAACGCCGACGGCTTCTACTCTGAGGCCCACATGAAGCTGCGTCCTGTGGACTTTGCTGCCGACGGTTTATACCTATGCGGTTTAGCGCACTCACCTAAGCTAATCGGTGAATCCTTAGCCCAGGCCAATGCTGCTGCCATAAGGGCTGTAACACTGCTATCCAAGGATCGCCTGGAAAGCTTGGGTATTGTAGCAACTGTCAATGAGAAGTGGTGTAAAGGTTGCGGCTTATGCGTCAGCATATGCCCCTATGATGCCCGCGTCATGGATGAATCAAAAGGTGTTGCCGGTGTGCGTGAAGTACTCTGCCAGGGTTGCGGAGCCTGTGTGGCTGCCTGCCCCAGCGGTGCATCACAACAAAACGGCTTTGAAAAGGAGCAAATTATCGCTATGGTAGATGCTGCCTTATAGACTTATTCTATCCTGCTGGGTAGCCCCTCTCCGCAAGGGGTGGGGTGGATGCCAAGTATAAACAAGCTCCTCAAAAGGAGGAGAAAGGAGGTCTCCCTTGTGAGCATTCCAGAGCAAAAAATCGATGCCCAGTTTGAACCGAAGATTATTGGTTTAATGTGCAACTGGTGTTCATACACAGGTGCTGACCTTGCCGGTACCTCCCGTATCCAATATCCTCCCAACGTTCGTATTGTGAGGGTAATGTGTACCGGTTCGGTTGACCCAATGTATTTGATGCGTCCCCTACTAGAAGGCGCCGACGGTGTCCTGGTGGGTGGCTGACACCCCGGTGACTGCCACTATGGTAGTGGCAATTACAAAGCCCGTCGCAAAATTGCGATGGTAAAAGAAACCCTGACGCACTTTGGAATTGAACCGGATCGCCTGTGGTTCCGTTTCATCAGTGCCTCAGAGGGCAACTATTTCGGTCAAACAATTACTGAAATGGTTGAAAAATTAAAAGAGTTAGGCCCCAACCCAATGGCTAAAAAGTGGGAAACCTAGGAGGTGAGATAAAGCCATGAAAAAATTTATATTAAAGGTAGAAAACAATAACCCGCCTGCAGCAGTGGCCGGCTTTATGAAAAACCTTCTGGCCCAAGGGGTTGTGGAGGCATTAATGCTGCAACAAAATGTAAAAGGTGGCGTTGCGGTACAAACCTTGGTGAGAGATCCCCAATCAGTGGATGATGCAAACCCCTTGGCACCCATTAGCTTGCAAAACGCTGCTCGCCTAGTGGCTGATCTCACATACCGTGGTTTGCAGCAAAAGGTGGGTGTGGTGCTGCGTTCCTGTGAAGTGCGCGCCTTGGTTGAGCTGGTTAAGCTACAGCAGGCCAACATGGATAATTTGGTCATCATTGGTGTGGATTGCTTGGGAACATTTGACCCCGGCCAATACCGTGAGCTGATCAAGGCAGGAAAACTAAATGCCGCAGAATGGTTAGCCAAGGCCGCTAACGGCCAAACAGCCGTTGATAATATAGATGTGCGCTTATCATGCCGCATATGTAACCATGTTACCGCTGAACATGCAGACCTCCATATCGGTTGGGTGGGGATGGATGTAAACAGTGGTTTGCTAGTTGAAGTGGATGACGGCCTTGCAGACCAGGTTGGCGGATTAGGGCTGTCGGATGCCGGCGATCAAGCTAAACGCAATGAAGCTGTACAAAAGCTAATAGAAGCCCGAACAGAAACCAGGAACAACTTGCTGGCTGAATACAGCGAAAGGTTTAACAGCATGGATAAACTGATGGATGAGCTGTCTGCATGCATTAAATGCAGTAACTGCCGTCAGTCATGCCCCATTTGCTTCTGCCGCGAGTGTGTATTCCTAAGTCCCATTTTCCAGTATGATGCTGAAAAATACTTGCAGTGGGCTGAAAGAAAGGGCAGAATTGAAATGCCCACAGATACGGTGCTGTTCCACCTCACCAGAGTAAACCATATGGGTGCTTCATGTGTTGGATGTGGACAATGTGAATCCGCTTGCCCAAGTAATATACCGGTGGGACTAATGTTCCAGGTGCTGGGCAGCAAAATACAAGATATTTTTGAGTACGTACCGGGGCGCGACCTAGAAGAAGCGCTACCCCTTTCCACTTACAAAGAGGTGGAGCTTGAGCCCAGGTAAAGGTTGAACAAAAAACACCAGGTTGGCACTAAGTGAGCTTAACCTGGTGTTTTTTATGTCATTTATTAATTACAGTAAACTTCTTAATTTTTTACGATCCTTAATGATGATTTCTTGCCTGGTAACTTCCAAGGCCATGGTTTTTCGCAAGTCATTAATTATTCTGTTTACAGATTCCCTCGATGTTCCCACCATGTTTGCCAATTCCTGATTGGTTAAAGGAAGGCTTAATACCAGGCCCTCTTTTCGCTGTACGCCATGCTCAGTGGCTAATTCCAAAAGCATAAAAATCAACCTGCGCCGCACATCATTTAAGGCCAGGTTCATTGCCTTGTACTGGGCAATGCGCAGTCGGCGGGACATAATGCGCAGCATTGATAAGGCAATGCTAGGGTTGTTTTGAACCAGTTGTTCCATATCTTTATTAAGTATGGAACCCACTATCGACGGTTGTTGAACCTCGGCGGTGGCCGGGTAATCACCGCCATCAAAAATAACAACCTCGGCAAATACTTCTCCCGGGTGGACAAAATGCAAAATATGCTCTCTGCCGTCTTCGGTTTGCTTAGTTAACTTAATTAAACCGGACTTTAATATAAAAAGTGCTTCTCCCGGCTCTTCCTCAAAGAATATAAACTGGCCTTTATCATACTTTTTATCCTTTACTAACTTAGCCATTTCTGCCAATTGCGCATCATTTAATTGGGCAAAAAGAGAGCATTTTTTTAAATATTGGATAGTTTCCTTCATTATACATACCTCTTATTTAATCTTAATAATAGTTACCCACCGATGGGTTAGAGTGGTGCCCTTAAGGGCTCAACCCTCCGGTAAGGATTGTATTAGTAGGGGTAATACTTATATGTCGAGGCAAAAGATGGTGTATATAGTAACTTTACTATTAAAAGGTATATTATGCAAGAAAACAAGGGCTTTAATATATAATCTATTTCTTACTGACAGAACTGTTGTCTCAATGCCAAAAGTTTATTATGATTATATAAACATATATTTTAGGGGTGATATTTTGAGACCGGAGATAGACAAGGATAACTGTATTGGTTGCGGCAATTGTTATAATATTTGTCCCGCTGAACCCAACGTTTTTGAAGCTGATGACCATCATTGTCAAGTGGTAAATCCCGACGCATGCATTGGCTGTATGGAATGCGAAGTAAATTGTCCCGTCAGTGCCATAAGAATGATAGATGACTAGAAGTAAGTTTTTACAACGTAACTTATTTCGATCTTTTTTGCAGGATTTCCAAATAAATTATTGAAGATACTTAACATTAATATATCCTGCTAATGAAAGGTGATTGCATTGACCATCATTCAAACAAACCTAGACAGATGCAGAAAATGTTATGCCTGTGTTCGGGCATGCCCGGTGAAAACCATATCCATATCTAACGGTCTGCCGGATATTAAGGAAGATGGTTGTATAAAATGTGGTAGATGTATTTCAGCGTGTTCCATTGGAGCAAAGATGGTTAATGATGAATCACTGGTGGTGCAGAATTGGATTGCTCACGGAGACAAAGTTGCTGCCCTGGTGGCGCCCTCTTTTGTTGCAGATTTTAATCCGCCATTGGCACCGGGCTTGTTTCGCAAACTGGGATTTAGCAAAGTTTACGAAGTTGCCTATGGGGCTGAAATTTGCACCTTAGAATATAAAAAACTTTTTAAGGAAGATCTGCATCAAACGCTAATTTCTACCCCATGCCCTGCAATTGTTCAACTGGTTGAAAAACATTTTACCGGTTTAATTGAATATTTGGCTCCCATTGACTCACCTATGATAATACAGGCTAAAATTGTTAAAGAAGCGCTGCCCCATTATAAAACGGTATTTATTGGCCCCTGCATTGCGAAAAAACATGAAGCTAAGAATGGCGAACAAAAAAATATTGTTGATGCAGTGATAACCTTTAAGCAAATAAAAAAATGGATCGAGGCCTTAGATCTTGATGTTAGCACAGTGGAAAAAGTAAGTTGGGATAGTCCCGGTGCCGGCCTAGCCCGTTCTTTTCCAATCAGTGGCGGTTTATTGAAAACAGCCGGCATTGCAGAAAACGTGGCGGCCATGGATGTGGTTATCACAGAGGGTGCAAAAAAATGTATAGAAGTTCTAAAGGCTATTGAAACAGGGGATTTTGCCCCTAAATTTGTGGATATGCTGGCTTGTGAAGGCTGTATTACCGGGCCGGAGATGATAAGCAATGCACCATATGTTACTAAGGCCGGCCTGGTGGCTAAGTATATTCAATCTAACAGTGACCATCATATTCAATTAAAAGAGTTTTCTAGCAACATAAATTTCAGACGGACTTTTACCGCTAAACCAATAAAAAGGAAAAAGTACACCGATGCCCAAATATGGGAAGTATTAAAGTCAACCGGAAAATATTCTGAAGATGACTTAATTAACTGCGGTGCCTGTGGTTATGACACCTGTTGGGAAAAGGCAGTGGCATGTTTTGAAGGCATGGCTGAAAATGAAATGTGTCTTCCTTACCTTTTAATGCAGGTGCCATCCATTAAGCAGAATCTGGAGAAGATCAGCAATGAATTGATGGCATCCATTGAATCTGTTCATTTTGCCATGTTAACGATAAAAACAACATCGAAGCAGATAAGTGAAAAAGATAAATTGTTGCAAGAATTAGTTGATGATCTAAAAGATATATTCACTGCCATCCCCAATATAAAAAGTGAAGAGATATCTGAGGACTTAATAAAGCAGTTAAATGCGGTAGAAACAAAGGAAAACTTAAATAAAATAACTAAAATACTGTCTGAGATAAGAAAAGAAAATATGGTGGTTATGGAACAGGAACAAGCCATTACCAAGGTGGCTTCATCCCTGGAGCAAATTGTGGCCACCTATCAGCAGCTGGTTACCCTGGGGTCAGCACTGGCAAATATCAGCAGGAATTACAGTTAAGGACTTTTGAGGCATCACCTAATGGTGATGCCCTTGTTTTTCCATAAGTATAAAAATTATCGGGTTTACACACCATTTATAGAAATTATAAACATGAGGGATTATTCATGAAAGAACTTCTGGAAAAGATACTGGAAGAAAACCGCCACTGGACAAAAAAAGGAAAGGTGGCAACTTACATTCCTGCCTTGGCAAAGGCTGACCCCAAAATACTGGGCATAACCGTGATTGACATCGACGGCAAAGCAGTGACAGTGGGGGATTGTGACACTAAATTTACCTTACAGAGTATATCAAAACCGCTGGCACTAATGCTGGCCTTAATGGATAAGGGCACCGATGAAGTTTTTAGCAAGGTGGGCATGGAACCAACCGGTGACCCCTTTAATTCCATAATAAAATTAGAAACCCTTAGAACGGGTAAACCCTTAAACCCCATGATCAATGCCGGAGCAATAGCAACCACCGCTTTAATAGAAGGGCAAAGCGGAGGTGAAAAAATAGAAAGACTGCTTGAATTTGTACGTCTCTTGGCGGGCAACAAGGACATCAGGGTAAATGAAGAGGTGTATCGTTCTGAGCAAGAGACAGGCGACCGCAACCGGGCCATGGCGTATTTTATGAAGGATTTGGGTGTGCTTGAAGCAGATGTGGACCAGATATTGGAAGTTTATTTTCGGCAATGTGCCATAGAAGTAACCTGCTCAGATATTGCACATATGGCGCGCTGCTTAGCAAATAAGGGCAATATTGCAGGCAAACAAATTATTCCCCATGAAATTGTGCGGCTCACCAATACCTTCATGGTCACCTGCGGCATGTATAATGCTTCAGGGGAATTTGCCATCAAGGTAGGCATCCCGGCAAAAAGCGGGGTCTCCGGGGGCATTATGGCCCTGGTACCCGGTAAAATGGGCATAGGTATCATAGGCCCTGCCTTAAATAAAATAGGCAACAGCATTGCCGGCGTTCATATGTTGGAGGATTTATCCCGGGCCCTGGACCTGAGTATTTTTTAATCTGAGGTGAATAAGGGGGTGCATTTGGGAAGAGAATATAATGAGACAGCCGCTCTTTTAGGCATAGCCGGCTAAAGGAAAGGGGAATGGAAAATGGATCGGGATATTACCATTATTGGTTTAGTTGTGGATGAAAGGGCTTCCCACGCACCGGAGGTGCAAGATGTTTTAACCCGCTATGGGTCTAACATTTTGTCCCGCAGTGGCATACCTGCCCCCAGTAAGAATAGGGGAATCATTACACTGGTAATGGAGGCCGGTGAGCAAGAAAGACAGGAGATGGAACAGCACCTACAACAGATACATGGTGTTCAGGTAAAGACAATAAGTTTTGGTATTCCTGCCGATTCCTTTAACTGACGGATTTGAAATTATAAGAGCATAATTACCCGGCAAATTACTGCACCCAGTATTATACTTACCGGCAAAGTAATAACCCAGGCAGATATGATGGCAGAAACCGTCTGCCAGTTAATATTTGTTAATCCCTTGCTCAGACCGACACCGATTATTGAAGAGGAAATGACATGGGTGGTGCTTAGCGGTAGGTGCAGTATTGTTGCGCCAATGATAATTCCCGCCGAGCTTAGGTCTGCAGAGAAGCCGCCGGATGGATATAAGGGTGTGATACCTCTACTTACCGTTTGAATAATGCGCCATCCCCCCACCGCTGTACCTGCCGCCATTGCTATGGCCGCTGACAACTTAACCCACAGGGGAATGCAAAAATCTTGCTGCAGGCCGCCGGCTACCAAGGCAAAGGTAATGACGCCCATTGTCTTTTGCGCATCATTTGTGCCGTGGCTGAAGGCTTGAAAAGAAGCGGTGACAACCTGCATTTTTTTAAAGTAGAATTCAGTTTTGGCCGAACTTAGAAATGAAAGCAGCAAGCGGATTGCTGACATCATTAAAAAACCGAGGGCCACTGCCAATAGCGGCGAAATAATTAAAACCTTTATTATTATTAACAAACCTAACAGGTTGACCGCATCCCAACCCGCTGCGCCGGCAAGGGCACCGGCCAAAGAACCTATTAAAGCATGGGAGGAACTGCTGGGCAGTCCCAAGTACCAGGTAAGTAAATTCCAGCCAATGGCTGACAGGACCGCGGCCAATACCACATACAGCCCATTGTTAAGATGTGTAGGATTTGCAATGCCTTCCCCTATGGTGTGGGCTACACCGGTAAAGGCCAGTGCCCCCAATAGGTTGAGAAATGAAGCCAGAATTATTGCCGTCCGGGGAGATAATGCCCCGGTGGCTATTGAGGTTGCAACGGCATTGGCGGTATCGTGAAATCCATTAATAAAATCAAATATTAGGGCCAGAAAAACCACAAGCAAAATAAGAAAAATACCCTCTGTCATAAGTCCTCCTACCTTGGTTAACCTTTAGAAAAACTTATGTAAGAAGGTAATAAATAAACACCGACTTTAGTTAATTATTTCATTTTCCAGTTTACTGCTTGATTGTTTAACGTAATTTACAAAACTGTCCCCGTGAAAAGTTTTATTGAGGTTGTATAGCAAGTTAATATGCTGTTCAATATTATTACCTTTATCTTCCTTTAGAAATTTAAAAAACCTAAAGGTAGAAACATGCTGAATTGAAGAGTGGAGAATTTTTTCTCCTTTCTCTGTTATAAAGACGCGCTTAGTGCGAGCATCGTTGGTATCAACTTCTTTACGCACTAAACCTGCCTTTTCCATTCGCTCCACCAAGTCCATTACCGTTGAAAGGTGCCATATGCCATAATCACTTATTTGTGAAAGGGTGGCACCGTTTTCAAAATGAAGTATCCAGAGCAAATGATGTTGTGAAACAGTTAAACCGGTTTTTGTGGCTGAGTTCCGCCAATCTTCATCCACTGCCTTATAAAGACCTCGGATTAGGTTAAGCAGTGTATGCATAGTAACCAGATCTTTAGCATCTTGCAAAACACCACATCCTTTTTGTTAAGTAATTATACATAATAATCCAAAGTCCTTTTTTTGTAGATTAAATACTACAAATTTATGGTATGAATGTTAAAATAAAAAAGAGCCCTGTGGCTCTTTAATGAAACTAATGAACTTTTCTCCTGGCGTTAATGTAAAGACTCTTACCGTCATCACTGCCCTTGGTTTGATAATCAAAACCGTTTTCCCTGAGTAAACTTATAATTGTGTCTGTTTGACTTGCCTCCGATGACTTAAGGGTGATGTTAATTTCACCGCCCGGCCCCAGATCATTAATTGCTTGCTGTAATTGATTATTGACATCCCAGTCTGTGTCGGGATGCAAATTTAAGGATATCTTTTCCATCTTGTAGCCTCCTGTTCGGCAGTATTTTAACCGGCCGGCCCTTTAGATATAAGTTTCTTTGCCCTTTTCTATGGTTACCTGAGCTGCGGTGGCATCAATTAATTCCCTGGTGATGGATTGAGCGACCTTTGACAGGAAGTAGGCAGATATTTTTACATGCTGCTCATATGCTATTTCGACATGCCGGCCCTGGTTTTGTTCAATGATTTTCTTTACAAGTCCAAATAAATTATAATCTACGGTTATATGTAGTTGTTGATGTAATGTTTTTACTGCTATTCCCGCTTCTTCAATACCCAGGACGGCCGCCTCGGTATAAGCCCGCACCAATCCACCGGCACCAAGCATTATGCCTCCAAAATAACGGGTTACCACCACTGCGGTTTTCACCAAGCCCTTATTGTTGATAACCTCCAATACCGGTCTGCCTGCGGTGCCGCTGGGTTCACCGTCGTCACTGTAACGTTGTATTTGCTCATTAATAACATAGGCAAATACATTATGGGTAGCTTGTTTGTGCTCCTCTTTTATCTGTTGTATAAAATTTGCAGCCTCTTCTTCATTATTTACCGGGGATACGGAAGCTATAAACCGTGATTTTTTAATTACTATTTCCGAACGATTAGGTTTACATAACATAACATATTGCTTATCCATTAAATCCACCTCAAACTACATATTAAATTAAGTTAATACATTAAGCAAGGGATGGCAACTAGGAATCAATGCTCCTGATGTAGAAATAATGCTTAAAGGGAGGGAAACTCTTGCAAGATTTACGAATAAATTTTTTAAAATTACTGTCCGCCCTATCCCATGCCTTAGATTACAATGGCAAGGGATTGATGCACCATCACACTAGGGTAGCGCTGATAGCCCAGCAAATTGCCCAAGAACTTGAAGTGGAAGAAAACCATATAAATAACCTGGTCTATGCAGCTATGCTACATGATGCCGGAGCTAAAACTTTTCGGGAAAAGGCAGAGTTAGTAATTTTTGAAGTGAGGGAAACCTCTGATCACTGCGTTAATGGTCATCGCTTGATGAAATTGTCGCCATTGTTAAATCCATTGGCAGAAATTTTGTTGTGCCATCATGATAGGTGGGATGGAGGCAACAGCAGCGGTTTATCCGGAGACGGTATTCCACTGGCCGGCAGAATCATTCACCTGGCTGACAGGGTAGATGTGCTTATTGGCGAGAATGAACATATCCTCAACCAGCGGTATGAAATAAGCAAGAGAATCGATTATTATTCCGGGTCATTATTTGACCCTAGAATTGTAAAGGTCTTTAAGAAAATTGCCCAAAAAGAAAGTTTTTGGTTAGAGCTTACTTCTGTTAACCCAGAGCAATTATTGACGGCTAGAATTAAAAACTCGGAAAAGGTTGTTAACCTTACAGACTTATTGGGTATAGGGGAGGTCTTTGCACGCATTATTGACAATAAAAGCCCTTTTACCCACCTGCATTCCCGCTTGGTCTCTAAGGTGGCAGCCGGCATGGCCATGCTGGCCGGATACTCGGAAAACCAGGCTAAAGCTTTGCAGTTGGCAGGTTTACTTCACGATTTAGGTAAGCTGGCGGTTCCGGAATCAATAATAGAAAAGCCCGGTCCTTTATCCAATGAGGAATACAATATAATCAAGTGTCATACCTACTACACCTATAATATTTTAAATATGGTGGATGGTTTTGAGGAAATAAGTCAGTGGGCGGCCTATCATCATGAGTGTTTAAACGGTAACGGCTATCCGTTTAAAATCGATGCAAGTGGCCTATCTGCAGAGGCAAGACTTATGGCAGTCAGTGATATATTTACTGCCTTGGTAGAAGACAGGCCTTACCGCCCAGGGTTACCCAGGGATAAGGTGACAGAAATATTACTGGAAAAGGCAAGGCGCCAAGATATAGATATTGATTGGGTAGAATTGTTATTGGATAACTATGGTTTCTTTCTTAAACAAAAAGAAGCGATTAACCATGGGGCTGTTCAATAGCTGCTGCCTTGTTGACAAAGACTGATTATATTGTGTTTTCCGGCTTATTTATGCTTTAATAGAGCCAGGGGTATAATGTAGAAGGAGGGTTAACAATGAATGATTACTTAGTTCGAGCAGTGGCTGAAGATGGGCAATTTAAGGTGCAGTGCTGTGTTACAACAAATTTAGTGGAAGAGGCACGCAAAAGGCACAATATGTGGCCGATACCCACCGCTGCACTGGGCAGAACAATGACAGCTGCCCTACTGCTGGGGGCTAATATGAAAGGCGAGGATATTATTACCATTAGGGTGCTGGGAGACGGCCCCCTGGGGGCAGTGGTGGTCACCGCAGACGCCCACGGCAATGTACGGGGATATGTTCAGAACCCTCAAGTTCACTTGCCAACGGTAAGGCTGGGCAAACTGGCGGTGGGGCCGGCGGTGGGTAAAGGCTCATTGCATATTACCAGAGACCTAGGTTTAAAGGAGCCCTTTACTGGCACTGTGGAATTAATATCGGGGGAGATAGGCGAAGATTTGGCCCATTACTTAACATATTCTGAGCAAACTCCATCTGCGGTGGCCCTTGGTGTGTTAGTGGACACAGATAACAGCGTCCGGGCGGCGGGCGGAATAATTGTGCAATTATTTCCCGGGGCTGATGAAGAGGTGCTTAGCACATTGGAACGAAACCTTTCCACTCTTCCGCCGGTAAGCAGTCTGGTGGATCGGGGGGCCAAGCCTGAAACAATAATACATATGCTTTGCAAGGGCTTACCTATTAAGATACTGGATAAAAACGAGGTACAGTTTTCCTGCCCCTGCAATCGGGAACGTTTAGAATCGCTTTTGGTTAGTTTAGGCCCGGAAGAGATTTCTCAAATGATTAAAGAGCAAAAGGGTGCTGAAGTGCAATGTCACTTTTGCGCAGAAAAATATAAATTTAACGCAGATGATTTAAAAAGATTATTGGCAGAGGTAAAATAATTGTTGAATACCCTGCGATCTATATTGACTTTTGCATTTGAATAATGTATATTTATATATGTCGCTGATGAAAGCACTAGAAGGAGCTGTGGTGTAGTGGTTAACATGCCGGCCTGTCAAGCCGGAGATCGCGGGTTCAAGTCCCGTCAGCTCCGCCATTTGCGGAAGTAGCTCAGTGGTAGAGCATCGCCTTGCCAAGGCGAGGGCCGCGGGTTCGAATCCCGTCTTCCGCTCCAGTAAAGACCAGGTTATAGCCTGGTCTTTTTTTGTACCGTTAACCGGCTATGCCAGTTAAATAACCCTGGGATTATGTAAGGTAGTGATAAAAACCAATGGAAGTAAAATATATTATTACCGGGCGCGAGGCCGGGCGTACCGTGGAAAACTTTTTGTATAAAGATATGGGTTTTTCCCGCACCATGATTCGCAAGCTCAAAAGGACCGCCGGCGTTCGGGTAAACGGTAAACCTGTCTTTTTTAGTGACCGTTTAAAGGCAGGAGATATTTTGTATGTGCCCTTAGACCTTGATGATGACTGTGAGGCCGGTTTTGAGCCGCAGGATATCCATATAGATATTATCCATGAAGATCCGCATATATTGGTTGTTAACAAACCGGCAAATATGCTGGTACACCCGGTGGCCCATGAGCAGCATAACACCTTGGCTAACGCAGTTTTATTCCACTATTCTAAGCAAAATTTAAAGGTGGCCTTTCGACCGGTGTCCCGCTTAGACCGGGACACATCGGGATTGTTGGTGGTGGCAAAAAATGCCCATGTGGGCTACCAACTGGCTAAGCAGCTGAAAACCGGTGAATTTAAACGATACTACCTGGGGGTAGTGCATGGTTTGGTGCAGCAGCCACAGGCTGTGATAGCCCTTCCCATAGGGAGATGCAAAGATGGCAGGGTAAGGCATGAAATCAATTTTAAAGGGCGTCATTCCATTACCCATTACTGGGTGGTGAACCATCTAGGCAGTAATACGGTGGTGAAATTAAGACTGGAGACGGGCCGTACCCACCAGATTAGGGTGCATATGGGAGCCATTGGCTATCCCTTGGTGGGGGACACCCTTTACGGTGGGTCTTGCTGCGGTATTAACAGACAGGCACTACACTGCCAGCGGCTAATTTTTAAGCACCCTATTACAGGGGAGCTATTAACCCTTGATGCCCCTTTACCAAAGGATATGCAGAAGCTAATTAATGATATTTAGTTTATGGTATAATACCCTTATGGCTAAAAATATTATAGATTATAAAGAACTCTATAAAATTACCCGGGAAGTAACACCTTTGCAAGAAGACTGTGGATTGTTATGTGGTGGTATTTGCTGCCGGCCGGATAAGGATAACACCATTGGCATGTACCTTTTTCCGGGCGAAGAAGTAATGTTTACCGGAGATGAGGATTGGTTGGTATGGGAACATTTTCATCCGGAGGAGGATGATTTTCCGCCCTCTTGGAGTTACCCGGTTTACTTTATTAAATGTACCAGAAGCTGCCCCCGGGAAAAGAGACCGCTGAGCTGTCGGTTTTTTCCCCTGGCTCCTCATCTGTTAAGCGATAACACCCTATTGCTAATACATGAGACGGTGCAGCTGCCCTACCGCTGCCCCTTGATCACCAAAAGAATACCCCTAAGGGAAGATTTTATACAGGTGGTGGCTTATTGCTGGCAGCAGTTGTTAAAAGATGGGCGCATAAGGGATTTAGTAAAAATGGACTCACAGGATAGGGAAAAATACGGGCAAAAACCCTATATATTATGGTGGGAAAATAAGGCGTAATGCCTTATTTTTTTTGTCATCATACCATAAGGAAAAGGCCCGGAATTAGAAATATTATGTAAGTAGTGACAATTATTGGTTATTTCACATAGTATATCAAAAACCATGAAGGAGGTTCAGTTAATGAAAATTACTTTTAGACCTGATCATCAAAACCCCTACAAAAATAATTCAGGTAAGAAGTTTAAAATACAGCCCAGTAGACCCCCACAAGAATTAGAAGAACAGCTGGCACAAGAAGAGAAAGAGGAGGAGCAAATTAAACACACTGGGGAAGAGTATTTTGAACATAATGATGCAGAATCCCCGGGGGATTTTGAAGAGCATCATTTAGTAAATTTTGAGGATGACGAAGAAGAAGCCCTGCAATTCCCAGAAGAATCTTTTTTCCCAGAAGATATGAACTACGCTGAGGAAGAGGAGCAATACCACCTCCCCCATGAAGACTACCACCAGGTGCCGCTTATAGAAGAGCCACAGCGGTTTGATGAAGATCGCCCTTGCTATGATGCAGAACAGTCTCTACCATTCCCCGGGGAGCAGTATTATGTAAACCCGACAGAGGACCAAGAGTATTACCCTTATCAATCCCAGCACTATTCCGATACAGACTCCGACTATTTTGAAGAACAATACTATGGACAAGAGGAGGAAAGTGCAATGCCATATGTAAATCATGGGGGTCACCCGCCCTGTCCCAATCCCAATCCTGACCAACCCGACCACTGTCCTGACCATAGATGCAGACCATATCCTTACCCAGGCAATTATTACCCACTGCAGTGTTTGGGGTATGATTATATCCCCTGGCAGCATTATATCTGTACCTATGATCCCCGACAGGCCCTTATGAAGGGAACCATGTTTCCGGAATTATATAGTCCCTATTACCCTGACAGGAAACCGCCGGTGATACCGGAACCATATATGAACCTGTGGCAAAAATTATGTAGAAAAGGCAGAAAATAGAACTTTTGCAACAAGGAGGGGTTTGTAATGGCATGTTTAGACGGAAGATGTATGAAATTGCTCTACGATTTGATGGAGTGGGGCTTTGCTCAAACAGAGTTAATTTTATTTTTGGATACACATCCCGATGATGTTAGGGCCCTTGAGGAATACAACAGGGTAACCCAAAGGATGAACCAATTAACCAGGGAGTATGAAGCATATTGTGGTCCGCTGGTTGTTCAAGATTTTGCTTGTCCGCAGGAGTACTGGGCATGGTTGGAAACACCATGGCCATGGGAAATTGACTACTAGGGGGAAGTAACTTATGTGGGTATATACAAAAAGACTGCAACATCCTGTGCGGGTCTGTAAACCCGACGTTAAAATGGCAAAGTTTTTACTGACACAATACGGTGGCCCCGACGGAGAACTCTCTGCTGCACTGCGTTACTTAAATCAGCGCTACACAATGCCCACCAAGAAAGCCAAAGGGTTACTGACAGACATAGGCACTGAAGAATTGGCTCACTTAGAAATGATTGCCACCATGGTTTATAAATTACTCAAGGGTGTGCCCCCCTCTGTACTGCGCCGGGAGGGCCTGGGGGAGCACTTTGCGGTGCATAACAGTGCACTCTTTTATACCGATCCGGCCGGTGTGCCTTGGACCGCTTCCTATATTCAGGCCCAGGGCGACCCGGTATCTGATTTACATGAGGATATGGCCGCTGAACAAAAGGCCCGCCAAGCCTATGAACAGTTAATATCCCTTACCGACGACCCTTGCTTAAAAGACGGCCTGCGTTTTCTAAGGGAGAGGGAAGTGGTGCATTTCCAGCGTTTTGGTGAAGCGCTAAATGATGTGCAAGGGTTTATGGAATCAAAAAGGTTTTATTAATGCAAAAGCCCTGGTTGGTCAGGGCTTTTTATATTTTTAAGGCATGGGCAGAGGGCTGGGCGGCCGAGGCAAGAATTTTATCAGGGAAACATCTCTTTTCTTGTCTAATTTAGAAGGAATATGGGGGTTGATTTGTCGAAGGAAAAATCAAGGTTTTTTAATAAAAATTAACTGATGAATTGTGAAAGGTGTGTTAGGTATTGAATAATTCTCAGGCCCCCTCAAAAAAGGATAAGAAACAAGCTTTAGATCAGCCTAAGGTATTACCCTTAGTAATAGCAGTTGTGGTGTGGATAGCGATAGTAGCCGGTGCGGGGTACTTCATTAAAGATTACATAGACCGCTCCATTCAATCTGTGCAACAGACAAACGCCATGCATGTGCAAACCCTTGAAGACCGCCTAAGTGCACTGGGTGCAGAAATGGAAGAAATCAAATATGCGCTGCAGGATACAGACCAAACATTGGCCAGCTCTGACTCTACCCAAAGGGTGCTCAATGATAAAATTGAAGAGCTGGACAGGCAGTTAAAGGATCTGGAAAGAAGTCTGAATGTACTGAAGGAGGCGCCCTGATGCGGCTGGTTAACATCTTTTTTGCTTTCTTAATGGCACCTGTGTTAGCCCTGGCTATAGCTTTATACCACTTTGACAATAGGGTACAGGCCATGGGCCTGCCGGCGGGGGAAATTACAAGGTCAGTGGAAGTGGTGGAAGACAGACTGTATGAGGTGCAGAAAAATGTAGATTTTGTTTATCAATCAATTCTTGAACAGCAGCGTCAGTATGAAGAACAGCAAAGGATTTTGGAAGAATTGACCTTGCGGAGCCATGAACACCAACAATTATCGGATGAGATATACGAAGAACGTATTTTGGCAATGCTGGGGCCGCCCATTGAAACCCATCGGTCTGAACGGGTGGAGATTAAGGTATTTAAGCTTGATGAACTGGGCTACCGAGGCTTTATTGCCAAGGTAAAACTGTTTGATCCAACTGCCTTTAGGGTGGTGCTGGCCAAGGATAAGCTTGGTGAGGAGGAAACAACCGGCCAAGCGGTACAAAGAACGGGGGCCATACTGGGGGTCAACGGCGGTGGTTTTTATAGGTTTATGCAGAACGGCCGCCAGTATACTTTACCCATAGCCAATACCGTCATTGACGGCCGGTTAATGAATGAATTTTATCCCTCCGAGAAGGGCATGTTTTTTGCCGGTACCACCAGAGACGGTAAAGTTATTGGGGGTAACTATTTTTCCCAAAAGGAATTGATGGCTGAAAATCCCTGGCAGGGGGTTAGTTTTGTTCCCATACTGATAAAGGAGGGCAAACCGCTGCCGCTGCCCCGGGAATGGCAAAACACGCGGCATCCCCGCACCATAATAGGAGAGTATGCCAACGGGGATTTGATTTTAATAGTGGTGGACGGCAGACAGGCCAGCTGGAGCAGTGGGGTGACCTTGGAGCGGTTACAAATTAAGCTTATTGAATTAGGGGTTAAGGAAGGCTATAATCTTGACGGCGGGGGTTCCAGCACCTTTGTATATAAGGGTAAGGTGTTAAACCGCCCGTCAGACGGCAGGCAGCGGCCCATGGCTACCCATATTGTTGTGATGCCATAGCAAAATATTGATAGATGAAGAATTTTAGGGGTGAACAAAGGTGTTCACCCCTAAAATTGTTAGCTCATAATGACCCTTTACCGTCCCGCTTTGAGGCAGGATGGGATTAGAACGCTGGCCGGTTGGGTTAACAGGCTTACCGTTACCAGTACCAAAGCGGACAAAGGCAGACTAATTACAATTGGGTCTAAGAAATTCCATGGGAAGGGAAGTAGGTAAGGTTTCCCAAACAAATACATACAAATTCCCAAGGCGGTGGATTCTTTGGCGTGAACAAATACCATTAATAAGATGCTCACCGCAAAACCCGATACCATGCTGGCGATGGCGCCGGCCTTGGTGGCCCGGGGCCAGAACAGTGCTGCCGTATAGGCAGGTAAAAACGAAGCTGCACAAATGCCAAAGAATAAGGCCGTGGCCACTGCCACTATGCTCACCGGCAGTTTCAATGTCAAATATAGGGTAATTATCAGAGCAACAACAATGCCGCATCTGCTGATGGTTAAATCGTTCTTTTTATAAATGTCATAACTAAATGACGAACCAATTACATGGAACTGACCGCTCAAGGTGGACATGGCGGCAGACAGCAGAGTTAACATAAATATATAGGAGAACCATGGGGGCATGGCCGTGCCAATGTACAGCGGTATAATAGTATCAATATTGGGTTGACCGGTGGCCGGGTCAACGGCTGCCAGCAGTGATATTTTACCCATGGTTTCCACAAAGTACACATTAGTGAGGGCGCCAACCACAAAGACAATCCCGGTCATGCCCAGAATAAATATACCACCGGCTATCACCGCGCGGTTTAGTTCCCGCGGTCCTTTAACAGTAAGGTATCTGACCACCAGTTGGGGCTGTGCCAAAACACCAATACCAACTCCCAATACAATTGTGGTGACAAGGGTTAACCAGTATTCCGATCCGAAGGCAGGCATGCTGGTCCAACCTTGGTGGCCGCTGGCTTTCAGCGATTCCGGTACCAGACCTGTCAGTGATGTCAGGGACTGATGGGCAGCGGATACCCCACCCAGCTTTGTGTACGTAAAAACTAACAGTGTAATCATGGCGACGAACATAATGGTTCCCTGAAAGGCATCGGTGTATAATACGCCTTTGAGTCCGCCAGCTATAACGTAAGCAGCCACAATCACTGCGAAAATAAGTACAGCCCAAACGTAGGGGATATCAATAACCAGTTCCATAAAGCGGACGGCACCAATCATTACGGCGGCGGCATAGAGCGGCATAGTAACAAAAATTATTACAGCAGAGAATTTTTGCATAAAGGGAGAAGAAAATCTTTTGCCCAGCAACTCGGGGAAGGTATTTACTCCCAATTCTTTACCAATGACTGCAGTGCGCTTGCCATACACAACAAAGGCTATAAAAATACCTACAAAAATATTTAAAAAAGTAAGCCATAACAGACCCATACCGAATAGGGCAGCTGTTCCGCCAAAGCCTACAATGGCAGAGGTGCTGATAAAGGTAGCACCATAGGCTAAAGCCATTAAGACCGGGTGTGTTTGACCGCCGGCAATGAGATAATCCTTGGTGGATTTTGTCCTTTTATAACCCAGGTAACCCAGGCCCAAAACTATAAATAAATAAACGATGACAATTATACAAAGAACAAGGTTATTCATATTAAGACTCCTTTCAAACTATTTGTCGCTATTCCAGTTTATTGTCCCATAAACAATACACAATAGGCTTGCGCCAATACACAGTATATAGGCCAGCCATATTTGTGGATCCGGTAAGTTAAGCAATATAAGCCCTCCTTTCTGCCCAATAAATATTAGCTAAAATAAAAAGTCTCCACGTCCTATAGGGACGGGAGACCCGCGTTACCACCCTTATTGACATATGTTTACATATGCCCACTCGGTTAAGGTACAGGATAAAATTCCCCTTAAAAAAGAAAAAACTTTTCGCTACAGGGGCGACCATGCCGCGGTACCACCCTGCTTAGCAAAAAGCTCACTCATTTAAGGTACGGGAACTTTTTCCGATACCTCCTTCCTTTTAACGGTGGAAGAGTCCGGCTTAACCTACTTTCCTTTGACACCCGGTGGCAAAGGTTTCAATTAGCAACTCAGGAGAGAACTTCAATAAGCCATGCTTTAGGAGTGCTTACAGTCTATGACACTCCCTCCCTGTAAAACTGGGCCTTACCTACTTTTCTCCGTCATTGTCTTTGCTATTAAATTTACAAGATAGTAGCATAGGTAAAAACCTTTGTCAATAGGTATTTTTATTTTTTTTATTTATAATTATAAATACATCTTGCAGGAGCATCATTCTAAGCTATGCCTTTAGATAATAGTAGTCCAGGTGTTCCAAAAAATAATTTAGCTCATCAATAACTTCCTGCAGGGGAATCGCCTGGGCTTCCAATTCGAAAATTGGGCGCCCAAAGGCCGTTCCCATTTCATACCGCTGTGCTCTAAACTTAGTTGTGGTGGCTTTATCTTTTAGCCACTTTTTGGCCACGTTATATGGGGTATGAAAACAAAAACGGTGTTCTGCATATTTAACCGTGAACTCATACAAACTGTAGTAACGGTCGTTTTTTATACACCAGGGGCAGCCGCCGGTCATACGTGCGTAATCGTGGTAACTTTTTCGTTGCCTTCTGGCCTTTCTTTTACAACTGGGGCACAGGAGTACCCGTTGTCCTCCCTGGACAAGGGATATGGTTAAACCATGTTCCTCATTGTAATGCTCAACAAATTTTTTTAACACCTTTTCTTTTAAATCATATAGATAATGATTACCGGCCTTGGCATAATGGTTAAGGTGAAATAAAAAATATGATGCCCGTAATAAATTGGCTGTTTTTTCCGGGGCAAGATCTAAAGAAAGCAAAAATTCTTCCTTCCTGGATTTAAGGCCATGGGCAGCATTAATTCTGTTTGAGCGCATTAAAGCAGCCTTTTTTGCACCCATGGCGGTGTTTTCTTCTGATTCCCAGCGTCTTAATATCCTGGGCATTTGCAGTTGTAGCTTATCTACTTCCGCTGGGTGGTAGAGGTGCAGGTCGCCGTGTTTCATCTTTGTAATTTCTTCAACTTCGAGATAACCTTCATGTGTTAACCGTCGCAGCTTTGTGGGGGTAATGCCAAGGATTTTGCATACCTCGGCTGTGGTAAGTAGTTGTTGCATCGTCTTCAAACACACCGCCCCCTTACAAAAGAATTTATTAAACTGTAATATGGAATCTTGTAAAGTCTATTGCAGTGCCCTTAACCGGTCCTTAGCCTGCTGTAAAGCTTCTTCAAAACGCCGGTTAGTTTCACCCATGGCCTTGGCGAGCTCGCCTTTAAACTCCGGTTGGCTTTCCAAATCCACACTTATTTCGCCACCGTATTGCTCCTCTAATTGCTGCATGGCGGCCTGGTATTTGTGTCTTAGTTGAGCATGAACCCGGGCTTTAACTTGCTCGATAACCTGGAGGTAATAGTCAAAGAGGTGCTGCAGTTCCCCTGCTAGGTGTGACAATTGCTGTTTGTCTTCTTTTATGGCAAACAAACCTTGCAAGGCAATTTCATTTAGTTTTTGCCCATCTTCATTCATGGGCAGTGAGATATTCTGGATCAGTGTTTCTTGTATGCCTTGAATAATATAAGGGCGCTTTTCACTGCTGTGTGCCTCCAATTCAGACTTAATATCGGCCTTATTATTGATATACCTGCCGGCAATGGCTTTGCCAATGGGCATGTAGTCCAGTCGGTTTAACTCTTCGTCGGATACTTCTTTAAAGGTTGCCGCTCTCTCTAAAGCTTTTTCCAGTGCGGTTTTAATTTTACCTTCACCCATAGTTATTGCCTCCTTTAAATGAAAGCTTTAATATCTATACTATTTCGGTATCAGGCATTTTAATCCCTGCCGGTCAACTTATAATTCAAGGCACCGCAAGGGGCGGTGGGGCAGGCAGTAAAACTATAAAATACTTATTATAAGTATTAACCTTTAAAAATGCAATACAAACTATTTACTAAAGACTTGGGATTGTGTATACTATCACAAAAGGGATGCTGGAGGTGTATGCAGATGTCGATTAGCATATTTACCGGTAATATTCAAAACAATCTAAATGTAGATATTGCTGAACTTCCTGCGGCAGTGGAAGAAGACTATTTAGAAAACTTGAACATTTATTATCAAACACTCTTAAATACCTCACTGGTGGAAGCCAAATTAAATTGTCGTGAGTTTGAAAAGGCCGATTTAGAAGAGTTTTATCGTGAGGAGTTAAAAAATCAGCAAAACGCCTTTAGGGCGATAAAGCAAATAGTTGATGAGTATAAACTCAACCGGGATATTATAATCCAATTGATTCATGATGGGGTGCGCTTTAAAATTTCCAGCTACATAACCAAGTAACACCGGCCCACCGGTGTTTTAATTTTTGTCAATTATAAAGCCCGGTGCAGCCAATATTAATCCGCTGAACTGTTTAACGGGCAGTTGTCGCTGTGTTCCACACCGCACTTCAAACAGACTTCGTTAAAGTCTTTAATATCAGCCAGCCCGGCCTTAATAAATGCTTCCAGACCCCTGACCAAGGCCTTTTTATCGTCGGCAGACATCTTGCTTAGCACTGAATTCCATTGGTGCATTTCTGCTTGCTCTGTCTTGGCAATTAATTCTTCTCCCAATTTGGTTACCTTTAAGGCTGTGGCCCTGCGGTCACCTGCACAGGAGATCCTTTCAACCAAGCCCTTCTTTTCTAAACGATCTGTCATCTTTGTCACGGCGGCATTACTGATGCCCAGGCCCTCTGCGATGCCGGTCAGCAAATTATTATTGTGCCGGGATAAAAATTTAATGGCCTTGAGTTGTGAAGGGGTAATGGTGCCCACATCTTTGCGGTGGTTGGATAAGGACTCAACTTTTATTCTGTTATGCATACGGCTAAATAATTCTGCTAAATTTTTTGTTTCCTTTGCTTGGTCGTTCATGGTTTTCACTCCCAATAACAATGGCGTATAAGATTAAGATTAACCTTGTTAGTAGATTAAGTCAATAAGCAATTATTAGCTAGTATTTGATAATATTAAGGGGTATAATAGCATTATGTAAAAAATGTTAGGAGGAGTACCGTGAAAAAAGCGATTATTGAGACAGACAATGGTAAAATTGTTATCGAACTCTTTGAAAAGGATGCCCCGGGCACTGTGGAAAACTTCGAGTCACTAATTAAAAAGGGCTTTTATGATGGTTTAAACTTTCACCGGGTAATTCCCGGTTTTGTGGCCCAAGGGGGATGTCCATACGGAACAGGCACCGGTGGCCCGGGTTATACCATTAAGTGTGAAACAGAAGGCAACCCACACAAACACCTGCGGGGAGCGGTGTCCATGGCCCACGCCGGAAAAGATACCGGCGGCAGTCAGTTCTTTATTTGCTATGACACATTCCCCCATCTGGACGGTGTACATACTGTTTTTGGCAAAGTGATAGAAGGCATGGATGTGGTGGATAAAATTGCACCCGGAACAAAAATGAATAAGGTTACAATTGAAGAAGAATAAAAAACTGAGCTTTCCTCTGATCAATAAAAAGGTGCCGATCCCTTCGGCACCTTTTATCGTTTGGAGTTACCGTATTTATATTTTCTCTTGTCCTTTGCAGGGCAATTAAAGTTAAATTGACACTGTTCACCGCGGGGATAATACTTTCGCGAGTAGGGTATATATTCAGGGCGCAATCCCATGGCCAGCACCCGTTTAAATTCCAAGCCAATAATTTGGCAGACCTCAGATAACTTGCAGCACCCCTGGCGCAGGTTATCCCCGCCGTAAAACTTAAACTGCATAGCCAAAACACCGCCCTTTTTAATGTGGCGGTAAACAGTTACCAATTGCAGACCTTCTAAACTATGTAATTGCTCTGCCACTGAGCTGTCCTCGGTGTATACTGCCCAGTAACCTTGTCCTAAATACCAAATATCATTAATCATACTATAATCATTACTGGCTCATCTGGGAAAATCCTGCATCAAAACAACAATTATTTTGTCGAATGACCTTTCCGCCCCTCTTTTATTTTGTTTACCAACTCTTTGCCTGCATTATAAGCCTTGTTTACTAAGATTTCATCCTTTAATACGGCGCCCTTTTCGAAAAAACCTTTGGCAGTGAGTTGGTCTACAACACTGACGCCAAGGGCTTTTAACGGCAGCAGCATGGCTTCCATCACTATGCCAAGGCCCTGGTCGTTGGGCTGTTCACATACCGAATATATTAGGGCCTTTTTGTTTGGCGGCAAGAGGCTGCGCCATTGGTGGCGGTTTTCCGGATTAAAATAATAAAAGGGGTACATTCTATCAATTAAAATTTTCATTCTCGCAGTTATGTTGTAGTTATAGGTGGGTGAACCCAGTATCAACCCTTGGGCGGCCTTGATCTTTGGATACAATAACTGCATATCATCCCTATGGGCCTTACATACTCTTGCGGCCCGGCAGCATTCACAGGCAATACACTGTTTTAGGCGCAGGTTTCTTAAATGAACTGTCTCAGTCACAGCGCCTTGAGATTTTGCACCTTCCATGATAATATGCATCAATCTCTCGGTGTTACCATCCCGTCGCGGACTGCCGGTAAAACCAAGAATGTATACCTTTTCCTCCATGATGGTAATTGTACCTCCTCCAGCGGGATACACCAATGATACATTAAAAAGAAAATTCTGCCAAGTACTTTGGACGCCGGTGGAAGCCTTAATTTTGTCCTTGGTATAGGATGCTAGGGTTTCATGCCCACAAAGGGGTCATATTTATCCAATATTTCTTGGTCTAGATCATTTACTAAGTCTTTAAGGCGTGAATAAGGGTGGCAGGTGTTTTCGTCTAATCGGTGCACAATAAAATTATCCTTGCTTTTGGTTACCTTCATCTTAATGTTACCGGTGGAGAGATTTGCTTCGTTAAATTGTTGCAAGCAATAGTCTATATAAAGTAGGATTTTCATTTGCTTGCGCTTATTAAATTTTTTTTGGAGGATGGTCATATTATTCACTCCCAAGGGTTATTTTGATTTCGCTATAAATAAATTCTGCTATCACTTAAAATATACGACAATATTACCTAAAGTCCTGCCTTAAAATTCAATTACTTCTTAAAAGTTTTAACAATTAAATCTGTGCAGGGAAATTTATCTTTTATGCATTTCTCACCCTCAAACTTGGCAAAATATCTTTATAATTTTTGTGTTGGCCTATAAATAATGTTTGGAGGGTGGCTGCATGTTCTATTATAAAACTGTATCAGTAAACCCGAAGTTGCCAAGCAGGATCAACCGGCTACAAGAGCTGGCCTATAATGTGTGGTTCAGCTGGAATCCCAGGGCCACTGACTTATTTAAAAGGATTGATCCTTACCTTTGGGAGGATGTTTACCACAACCCGGTTCGCTTTTTAATTAATGTTCAGCAGGATGAAATAAATGCTGCCGCTGAGGATAGCCAGTATTTAGAAGAGTATGACCAAGTGATGGCTGACTATGATCAGTACATGCATGAAGAAAAATGGTTTCAAAGGAACTATCCCCAGCACAATGGTCAGCCAATAGCATATTTTTCTGCAGAATTTGGCCTGCATGAATCGCTGCCTGTCTACTCCGGGGGCTTGGGTTTACTGGCCGGTGATCATACCAAGGCGGCCAGTGATCTAGGCTTGCCCTTTGTGGGGGTTGGTTTACTGTATAAACACGGCTATTTTACCCAGCGCATAAATAATGAGGGCTGGCAGACGGCTGAATACCCGGAGTTAAACTTTGCGGAAATGCCCCTGAGAACGGTGGTGGATGATGAGGGCAGGGAGCTAATTATTATGCTCAATTTCCCTGGCCGCAAGGTGTATTTAAAGGTATGGAGATTAAATGTCGGTGTTGTACAGATATACCTTTTAGATGCAGATATTGCCATGAACAGTAAAGAAGACCGCCTCTTAACCTCCCAGTTATACGGCGGCGGCAAAGACATGCGTATTTCCCAAGAAATTATTCTGGGTATTGGCGGTGTCAGAGCTCTGCGTGCAATGGGCATCAACCCCTACGCCTGGCACATTAATGAAGGCCATGCCGCATTTTTGTGTTTAGAGCGGATGCGCGAATTGGTATCCGCCGGTGTGCCCTTGGCAACGGCAAAGGAGGCCATCCGGTCTAACACCTTGTTCACCACCCATACACCGGTGCCGGCAGGGCACGATATTTTTGATCGGGGCATGATTGAACACTATATGCGCAATATGTACGATGAACTGGGAATGGATCTGGACAGGTTTATGCAGTTGGCTTCCGGCCATGGGGGAAGCACCTTTAATATGACCCTGTTGGGAATGAACCTTTCAGGATATACAAATGGGGTCAGTAAACTGCACGGCAGTGTCACACGCAAGATGTTTCACCATATATTTAAGCCAATACCCCTTGAAGAAGTACCCATTGATTCGGTTACCAACGGTGTGCACACTAAAAGCTGGCTGGCCCAAGAACTGTCAGACTTATTTTCCCAATACCTTGGTGAAAACTGGCATAAGGACATTGCTAATAAAGAGGTGTGGGAGAAGGTTGAAAACATCCCTGACGAACAATTGTGGCAAACACATAAAAAGCTTAAACAGAAAACCATTGAGTATGCAAGGGGGATCATAAAAGAACAGCGCAGAAGAAACCAGGAAACCGCTAAACGCATACATGAAGTGGATAACTATCTTGATCCCGAAGCATTGACAATAGGATTTGCCAGGCGTTTTGCCACCTATAAAAGGGCAACCTTATTGTTTAGGGACAAGGAGCGCCTGGCCCGGCTATTGTCTGACCCTGAGCGGCCGGTACAGCTTATATTTGCCGGGAAGGCTCATCCTGCAGACCAACCGGGCAAAGAATTTATCAAAGTAATTAATGATATTGCCAATGAAGAACCTTTCAAGGGAAAGATTGTCTTTTTGCAGGATTATGACATAAACATGGCCAGGTATTTGGTTCAGGGGGTAGATGTGTGGTTAAACACGCCCAGATGGCCCATGGAAGCCAGTGGCACCAGCGGCATGAAGGCAGGAACAAACGGCATATTAAACTGCAGTGTGCTGGATGGGTGGTGGCCGGAAGCATACAACGGCCAAAATGGTTTTGCCATCGGTGAAGATATAGAATATCCCAGTGAAGAAGAACAGGATCACCATGATGCCTCTTACCTCTATTCCCTCCTTGAGGACGTGATTATACCTGCCTTTTACGAACGCAAGAATGGCATTTCGCCGGAATGGATAAAGCGGATGAAATCATGCCTAAGAACAATAACTTGGCAATTTAGTACCGAGCGGATGGTAAAAGATTATACGCAGAAATACTATGTTAATTGTATTGAAAAGGGAATAAAATTTCAGCAAAATAATTTTGAGCTGGCTGCCCAGTTAAAAGGCTTTAAAGAATATATTAAAGAGAACTGGCATCATGTAAACATTGAGCAGGTTAAAACCCATGGCAAGGATGATATGTCAATTGGAGAGGAACTGCAAATGGAGGCGGTGGTTAGGTTAGGGCCAATTTGGTATAAGGATGTCAATGTGGATATTGTATATGGCAAGGAGTCAGGGAATACATTAAAAAATATTCGCAGTATTCCAATGAAGGATGTGGAAAAGCTATCTGACGGACTATACCGTTTTAAAGGTTCGCTCAAGTTGGATCAGGGCACCTTGGGTTATGCCTTGCGTGTAAGGCCGATCAATGAACACTTTACCCATAAATTTGAGCTACCTTTAATAACATGGGCACCTAACTTTTAATGAGGCAAGTTCCTTCAAATGCGCAACAGCCCAATAAGGTTGTTGCGCATTTGATATTAAAGGCATAGGTAGCTACCTGTTGCTTTAATTTATTTTAAAATCTGTGCAATGGGATGATGGAAAATAAGGTAATTATGTTATAATAAGAGATTGTTATAGTATTCTTTCAAAAAAGATAAGAAGATTGGGAGAGAGTCAATGTCAACAGGAAAAGTTATTGCCAGGGCAACCCTTGTAATTATCGCCATGTCCATATTGTCGCGGTTATTGGGATTTGGCCGGGAGGTGGCCATAGCCCATGGATTTGGAGCTACCGCCGCCACCGACGCCTATGTTCTTGCTTTTACCATACCCTACCTCTTCATGGGCGTGGTGGGCGGAGCGATGGCGGCCACGGTGGTGCCGGTATTTACAGAGTATGTAACAAAGGGGCAAAGGGACGAGGCATGGAAACTATTTAGCAGCGTCATCAATGTGCTGGGATTGGCCCTGCTGGCGGTGATCGGCTTAGGGATCTTGCTGGCACCCTATGTAATTAACCTGATGGCACCCGGTTTTCCCACTGAAACGGAGAAACTGGCCGTGCTTTTACTTCAGATTATGCTGCCCTCAGTATTGTTTTTGGTAATGGGCAATGTTTTTATGGGCCTGCTCAATGCTAACAATGTGTTTGGGCCTTCGGCCTTTGGTCCCGGGGCAATGAACCTGGGGATAATTTTTTCGGCCCTGGTGCTTGGCAAGATATATGGCATTGAAGGACTGGCCGTGGGCACTGTGGGCGGTGCCGCCCTTTCGGCTCTGATACAGGTGCCCTTCCTTTATAAAGTAGGTTTCCGTTGGTACCCCACCCTGGATTTGCGCCACCCCGGAGTGCGCAAACTGTTTTCACTGATGCTGCCGGTGTTGGCATCCATTGGTTTTGCCCAGGGCTATATTCTTATTGAGCGCATGCTGGCCTCCGGTTTAGTTGAAGGCAGCATTGCCGCCTTGAACTACGCCTACAAGCTTTTGCTGCTGCCCCAGGGCTTATTTGTGGTGGCAATCAGCATGGCTATTTTTCCTACCCTGTCTCGGATGGTATCCGAAGGCAAGTTGGAGGAGATGGGCCAAATATTGGCCAAGGGAATCAGGTTTATTTTTTTAATTTCCATACCTGCAGGTGTAGGCCTGATGATATTAAGGGAACCTGTAATAAAATTGCTCTTCGAGCGGGGTGCCTTTGATGAGACAGCCTCCCATATGACCGCTGTGGCTCTTTTTTTCTATTCCATAGGATTGGTTGGGCAGTCACTTAGTCCGCTCTTGATCAGGGGGTTTTATGCTCTGCAGGATGTTTATACCCCCCTTAAAATTACCTTGGCCATGGTGGCGGTTAACGTTATTTCTGCTTTATTGCTTATCGGGCCTCTACAGCATGGGGGATTGGCATTGGCCAACTCCATCGGCATGACCTTTAATATGCTTATGCTGGTGTGGCTGCTGCAAAGGCGTATTCCGGGAATTGTAGATAAATCTTTAATACGCTTTTGTTCTGGCACCTTGGCAGCTGCCGCAGTGATGGCGCTGGCGGTGTACGGCCTTGACGGATTTTTAGCCGGTCTCTTTAAAGGCGGCACCCTGGCTTTGGCCGGCCGTGTGGCAATAGATATCATAGTGGGGGCTCTGGTTTACTTTGCAGTTGCCTTTCTTTTGCGCCTGGATGAACTTAAAATGGCCATGGACCTTGGAAAACAAATGTTAAATAAAGTCCGTGGTGAATAAGAGCTTATTTTCTTGGAACCTTTAGCACAATTAGAAAGTCATAATTGACAAACTGATTGAGTTTGGGGGAAATATAATTGTTTAAAAGACCGACTCTCTTAATTCTTTGCCTAAGTCTGCTACTTGCCGGCGGATGTGCCGATGAAAGGCAGACCGAAGCTGACATCTCAAAGAACCAGGAAACCAAGGCAGTGGTAAATGACTATGATAATGAACTGCTGCATGAGATTTTTCAGTTAGCGCAACAGGGAAAGGTTATAAACTGCGAATTCTCTGTTGAAAGCACCGTTATTGATACCGTCAAGGAAAAGTGGGGAGAACCGGACCGGGCAGATTATATTGCTGCCGCTAAAGGCACCTACGCCACATATTTGGAGCATGATGTGGTTTTTGGGTATAATAAGGGTTCTCAGATTTTTGATGTGCGTTCTTACCGGGACAAACTAAAGGAAATTACCTTGTCCGGCCTTTATGACACCTTGGGCAAACCGGATAATATTCATAACTACGACAGTGAAGTTATGTTAGTATACCGGGCTGGGGAAAAATATCAGTTGTTATTTATTTTTCCAAAAATCAATGAGCAAAACCCTGACCCACACCTGGACCACTATAATGTATTTTACCCCAGGGGGACCGTTAACCTTATGTCGGGGGACCCGGGGCTGGACTATTTGTAATATTCATGGCAGCTCTTCCTTGTTAAGTGGTTGTGGGGGCTGCTAATACTTGGTATACTTAGCTGTGCTTTTAAAGTTAGGGAGGAACAGAAATTGCAAGATATAAGAAATATAGCTATTATTGCCCATGTGGATCATGGCAAAACCACCTTGGTGGACGGCATGCTTAAACAGAGCGGAATTTACCGTGATAACCAACAGGTGGTTGAACGGGTAATGGACTCCAATGAATTAGAGCGGGAGCGGGGCATTACAATTTTGGCAAAAAACACTTCGGTCCGCTATGGGGGCACGAAGATAAACATTGTGGATACCCCGGGGCACTCTGATTTCAGCGGTGAAGTGGAAAGGGTATTAAAAATGGTGGATGGGGTCTTGCTGCTGGTGGACTCCTTTGAAGGCGCCATGCCCCAAACCAGGTTTGTTTTGCGCAAGGCGCTGGAATTAAACCTTATGCCCATTGTGGTGATAAATAAAATTGACCGGCCCGATGCCCGGGTGGAAGAGGTTGTGGACGAAGTATTGGAACTATTCATTGAGTTGGATGCTTCAGATGAACAACTGGACTTTCCCGTGGTATATGCCTCTGCAAAGGACGGAGTGGCCACCGCTGATTTATCCAAGCAGGGCAGTGATTTAAGGCCCTTATTTGAAACAATAATAGCTCATGTGCCTGCACCCACCGGGGATGCTGAGGGGCCACTGCAGCTGCTGGTAAATAACACTGAGTATGACCCCTACCAAGGCAGAATGGTGGTGGGGCGTATCAGCAGGGGCCGTTTAAAGGCGGGTCAGGGGGTGGCCTTGATACGCCATGACGGCACCGTCCTACCTGCCAAGTTGGGTAGATTATATGTGTTTGAGGGACTGGAACGGGTTGAAGTTGATCAGGCATGCTGTGGGGAGATTGTTACCTTTGCCGGTATTGCTGATGTGAGGATTGGAGACACTGTGGCAGATAAGGATAGGCCGGAACAGTTACCGCCCATTGCAATAGGTGAACCCACTTTAAAAATGAATTTTATGGTTAATGACAGCCCCTTCAGCGGGCAAGAAGGTAAACACTTAACCTCCAGAGAGATACGGGCCAGACTTTATAAGGAAATGGAAAAGGATGTCAGCCTGAGGGTGAGGGACACCGATAGCCCCGATGTGTTTGAAGTGGCAGGCCGTGGGGAACTGCACCTGTCTATATTAATTGAAACCATGCGTCGGGAGGGCTACGAACTGTCGGTATCGAAACCGGAAGTAATCTATAAGAAAGAGAATGAAGTACTGCTAGAACCAATGGAACTGTTGATAGTAGACATTCCTGAGGATAAAATGGGGCCGGTAATGGAGATGTTGGGCAACCGCCGGGGGGAAATGCTAAATATGATCAGCCTGGGTGGCGGCCAACTGCGTTTAGAGTTTAAGGTGCCTGCCCGGGGACTGATTGGTTTTCGCACCCAACTGCTCACCGAAACCCGAGGCCATGCGGTGATGAACCACATGTATCATGGTTATGAACCCTATAAGGGTGAAATACAGAGCCGCTACCAGGGTGTTTTGATTGCCTCGGAAGACGGTGAAGCCACCGTTTTTGGCCTGCATTCAGTACAGGACAGGGGTACCTTGTTTATATCACCGGGCACCCCGGTTTATGAAGGCATGATAGTGGGAGAACACTCCCGGGAGCGGGACTTGGAAGTGAATGTGTGTAAGAAAAAACACTTGACCAACATGCGTTCCAGCCATGCCGAAGGGGCGTTAAGGCTGGAAGAGCCGCGAAAATACAGCCTAGAGCAGGCGCTGGAGTACTTAGCTAAAGACGAACTGCTGGAGGTAACCCCCACCGGCTTGCGCATGCGCAAAAAATATTTACAAAAACACCAGCGGGAGAAGGCTGCCAAAAATGCTAACAAACCGGCCTAGCGACAGCCCATTATAGATTTGATATTTAAAGATTAGAGGGGTATTGTTTTGAAGATTATTGTTGATGCCGATGCCTGTCCCAAAACAGTACTGATGATTTGCAAGCAGGCGGCCGCTGAAAATAATCTGCAATTATGTACGGTGGCCAGTTTCAACCATCATATAAACTCTGATTACCACCTTGTGGTGGGCGACTCTCCCCAGGAAACTGATATAAAAATAGTTAACCTGGCAAAAAAAGGCGATATAGTTGTTACCCAAGATTGGGGCCTTGCTGCTATTTTACTGGGCAAAGGCGCAGGGGTAATTTCACCCACAGGAAGAATTTTTCGAGCCAAAACCATAGACTTTCTTTTGGAGGAGCGCGAGGCAAAGGCTAAGTTTCGCCGGGCCGGTGGCAGAACCAAGGGCCCGCGAAAGCGTACGTCAGAAGATGATGAGAGGTTTGTTTCCGCTTTAAAAACCTTGATAAATCAAAGACTGACCAAATACTAACTTAAACCTAAAATGCTTCTTAATGCCTTAATATGACGGCATTGAAAACCCTGATGGAAACGGGAGCGGAATATGAAAGTACAGCAATCACAGCTAGTGGGAGTGGTGGTTAATTCATAGCGGCAATCGTAATCTATCACATGGGCAAGTTCTTCAGATTCCAGATAGACCACCAGACCGTCAACTTCGTAAGGAGTATGGATTTTAACCTTATCCCTGCTCATTGTGTTCAACCCTTTCATGACTTAATCAACAAACATGGATATTTTAACATACATTACTTAAAAAAACATTAAGCCGGAGGTGGAATTTGTTGCAACCAACCTCCGGCTTATTGGTTTACAATGTTGTTTGTTTGCTTTTCCTGCTTCATTTGCTCCTTGTCATCGCTTAACTTTTCTAAACCAATGCTGCGCAAGATTTCTTCAATTAAGTCTTTACTCATCTGCTCACCTCCTTGTTATTAGGTTTATTATATACAAATATGGTCCAAATGCCAATTAAAGACGGTAAAAAACTATTAATATTTTTGCCTTTTTTTCAAATACTAAAATTTGTAAAGAGATAGTTTTTTATCTGGTGATGGGTTAATATTTATATGTATTGTAAGGTTCCGTTAGGAGGTTGATCTTGTTGACAAGGGGTTTAACATTTGATTATACCAAGGCCCTTAATTTCGTATCCGAGCATGAAATTGAGTTTCTTGAACCTGCAGTTAACACTGCCCACCGGCTATTGCACAGTAAAACAGGTCCGGGGAGTGATTATACCGGCTGGGTAGAATATCCTAAGCAGTATGATAAGGCAGAATTTGAACGCATTAAACTGGCTGCCGAGCAAATTAAAGACCGGTGCGATGCTTTGGTGGTAATTGGTATAGGCGGTTCATATATCGGTGCCAGGTCAGCCCTGGAGATGTTGGGGCACACCTTTTATAACCAGCTGCCCAAGACCAAGAGAAAAACACCGGAAATTTATTATGTGGGCAATAACATCAGCCCGGTATACACCTCACACCTGCTGGAACTGCTGGAAGGGAAAGAGCTTTGTGTCAATATAATTTCAAAATCCGGCACCACCACTGAACCGGCCATTGCCTTTCGTATTTTTAGGGAGCTGCTAACAAAAAGATACGGTAAAAAGGAAGCAAGAAAACGCATTTATGCCACCACCGACAAAGAAAGGGGTGCCTTGAAAAAACTGGCCGCCCAAGAAGGCTACCAAAGTTTTGTTATTCCAGATCAGGTGGGCGGTAGATATTCAGTGCTGACCGCCGTTGGTCTCCTGCCCATTGCAGTTAGCGGGGCGGATATAGACCAAATAATGTCAGGTGCCGCTGATGCCATGGATGCCTTTGGCAGTGCATCAATTGCCCAAAACTATGCCTACCAATATGCAGCGGTGCGCAAGCTTCTTTACCAAAAAGGCAAGACCATTGAACTGATGGTTAACTACGAACCTTCCTTGCATTACTTCTCTGAATGGTGGAAGCAGCTATTTGGCGAAAGCGAGGGCAAGGACGGCAAGGGGATTTTCCCTGCATCGGTCAACTTCTCCACCGATCTTCATTCCATGGGGCAATATATACAAGACGGAAGGCGCAACATCTTTGAAACGGTAATCCATGTCCAGGAGCCCCCACAGGATTTGGAAATAATGGAGGATGAAGAAGACATAGACGGGCTGAACTTTTTGACAGGCAAAACAATGGATTATGTAAACAAGAAAGCCTTTGAAGGCACCATGCTGGCCCACACCGACGGAGGGGTGCCTAACCTCCTTGTAAAGGTGCCGAAAATAAACGAGTACTACTATGGTCAAATGGTCTACTTTTTTGAAAAGGCATGCGGAATCAGTGGCTATCTTTTAGGGGTGAATCCCTTTAATCAGCCGGGTGTAGAGGCATATAAGAAAAATATGTTTGCTCTCTTGGGAAAATCAGGCTATGAAAAGGAAAAGGCTGAGTTAGAAAAGAGGTTAAAGGGGAATTAAATTTAAGGGGTGGCCGCTCCACCCCTTATAATAACTTGCTTAAAAACTCCCGGGTACGGGGGTGCTTAGGATTGCTGAAAATCACTTGGGGAGAATCTTCTTCAATGATTCTGCCATTGTCCATAAAGACCACCCGGTCGGATACTTCCCTGGCGAAACTCATTTCATGGGTAACCACAACCATTGTCATACCGTCCCTGGCCAAGTCTTTGATAACAGCCAGCACCTCTCCTACCAGCTCTGGGTCCAATGCGCTGGTGGGTTCGTCAAACAGCATGGCCTTGGGATGCATGGCAAGGGCCCTGGCAATGGCCACCCGCTGCTGCTGACCGCCGGAAAGTTGACTGGGGTATGAATCTGCCTTATCTGATAAGCCCACTTTAGCCAGCAGTTCCTCTGCCCGGGACCGAGCCTCTGCCTTAGGCATTTTGCTTACAGTTAATGGGCCTTCCATAACGTTTTGCAGTGCAGTTTGGTGGGGGAATAAGTTAAACCGCTGAAAAACCATGCCCACTTGACTGCGCAGTTTGGCAATGTTTTTTCTGCTATCGTCAACCAAGCGGCCATCGGGCCGCTTTACTTTGCCCACCGGCTGCCCATCTATGGTGATGTAGCCCCTATCAATTGTTTCTAAATAATTAAGACAGCGCAAAAAGGTACTCTTACCGGAGCCGCTGGGGCCGATTATTACCACCACTTCACCCTGGTTGACGGTTAAACTGACATCCTTTAAAACTTCTAAACTGCCAAAACTCTTGTAAATATTTTCTGCTTTAATCATGGGCAAGCTCACCTTTCTGTATTGTCACCGTCAGATAGTGCAAATCTTTTTTCCAGGCGTCCCAGAAGATAAATAAATACTGTGGTTAGGGCTAGGTATATTGCTGCCACTGCAAGGTATATTTCCATTGAACGGAAATAGGTGGTATTTAACAAAACCCCTGTTCTGGTTAATTCCACCATGGTAATTACCGAAACCAGTGCGGTGTCTTTCATTAACAAAATAAATTCGTTGCCCATGGGCGGGATTAACCGACGATAGGTTTGGGGTATAATAATTCTGCGCATGGCCTGGGGATAGGACATGCCCAGGGACAGGGCCGCTTCCATTTGGCCTTTATCAATGGATTGAATACCTGCCCTGATAATCTCGGCTATATAGGCGCCGCCGCAGATGCTTAGTCCCATAATTGCCGCTGTCTGGGGACTTAATTGAATACCTATGTGCGCCAAACCGTAGTACAGTATATACAACTGAACAAGAAGGGGGATTCCCCGGATGATCCAGGTATAAACCCCCCCAATTATTACCAAAATTTTAAAGCGCGAAATTTTCATTAGGGCAATGAACAACCCAATTAAGGTCCCGAAAAAGATTGCAGCCACTGATAATTCAATTGTTATTATTGCACCTTTAAACAGTACTGGAAGTATTTTTAGATAAAACTCGATGTCAATTGGGCCGAATTGCATTGTTTCACCCCGTTAATATTTTACTTAAGCTTCCGGAGACAAGTCAGCACCTTGGAACCACTTCTGGGAAATAGCGCTGAGGGTACCGTCTGCCATCATTTCAGTCAGAACCTCATTAATTGCTTCTCTTAGATCTGTATCTTCCTTACGAACACCGATGCCGTAATAATCGTCCACTAAAGGTTCGCCGGCAATTTTATAAGTATCGGGCTTAAGTTCCATGAAGTGAACGGCTGTGGTTAAGTCAACAACAATTACGTCAACCCGACCAAGGGCAAGATCCTGGAATGCTTCGGGATACTGGTCGTACAGCCTAACGTCTTCTAAACCTAACTCCTGGCAAGCCAGGTAGCCGGAGCTGCCGGTTTGGGTGGCAACAACTTTGCCCTTCATATCGTCACCAACCACTATATCGTCGTTGTCTGCCAGTACCACCATGCCAATGCCGGCTTCAACGTAGTGTCTGGTAAAGTCAATTTCTTGTTTACGCTCCTCGGTGATGCTCATGCCGGAAAGAATAATGTCAAACTGTTTAGATTTTAGTGCACCCATTACGCCGCCCCACTCGGTGGGCACCCACTGGATTTCTACGCCAAGACGTTTGGCAATTTCTTCACCCATATCGATGTCGTATCCAACCAGGTTGTTATTTTCATCACGGTATCCCATTGGTGCAAAGGTGTCGTCTAATCCGGCCACCAGAACCCCTTTTTCTTGAATTAATTCTAAAGTAGTCTTTTCGGTTTCTTGTCCGGACTGCTCGTCCGACGGCTGATCGCTGCCGCCGCAGCCCATGGCCACCAATGCCAGGCCTAAAACAAGCACCATTAGCCATAAATACTTGGTTCTCCGCATTTCTCTCCATCTCCTCCTAATAATAAAAGTTTCCCATTAACAGTTTAACTAACTAAAGAATTAAAGTCAATACTTAATACACCCTGTACAAAAAATAATCACCCAGCGGGAAAAAGGGAAAATATAACAAGGTGTCGAAAAATATAGTTAATAACATTCATAAGGTGTGTTTCAATGGATAACAAAATTTTTGCATTGGATATTGGTACCCGCAGTGTTATTGGTGTGGCAGTGGTACCGGAAGATGACAAATTAAAAATTCTGGCCCAATACTGCCTAGAGCATGACAGCAGGGCCATGTATGACGGTCAAATACATGATATTCCAAAGGTTGCCAAGGGTGTAGCTAAAGTAAAGGAAGAGTTAGAAAAGAAACTGGGCTGTAAGTTGGAAAGGGTGGCAATAGCCGCCGCCGGCAGGTCCTTAAAAACCAGAATTGCCCGGGTGGAAATGTCTGTTGAAGAGCATGCCGAGATTGATTCAGTCCTTGTTCAAAGCCTGGAAATGAGCGGATTGCAGAAGGCCCAGCAAGAATTAGCCGCAGAAAATAAAGAAGATACCTATTATTACTGTGTGGGCCATACGGTGCTCAGCTACTACTTAAATGGTTATGCCATTGCAAATTTGCTGGGGCACAGCGGCAAGACCATTGGGGCAGAAATACTTGCCACCTTTCTACCCGATTCGGTGGTTAACAGTTTGTACAGTGTATTGCACAAGGTGGGACTGGAGCCAACCGGTTTAACACTGGAACCCATTGCCGCCATTGATTTAGCCATTCCTGAAGACGTGCGCACATTAAACTTAGCCCTGGTGGATATAGGTGCCGGAACCGCTGACATAGCCATTACCAATGACGGTACAATTTCTGCCTATGGTATGGTGCCGGTGGCAGGTGACGAAATTACCGAGGCAATTATTGAAAACTTTTTAGTGGATTTTAAAACTGCTGAAAATATCAAAAGGCAGTTGAAGAAGAAAAAGAAAATTACCTATACAGACATTTTAGGCATAAAAAACACCGTAGCCGGCGGCGATATCATTCAAGCCCTGGAACCCGCCTTGGACCACTTAACTAAAAGCATAGCAGAGGAAATAATAAGGCTAAACGGGGGTAAACCGCCCAAAACAGTCTTTTGTATAGGCGGAGGTGCTCAATCGCCCCAGTTAAGCGATAAACTGGCCCAATTGTTAAACCTGCCTAAAATGAGGGTGGCCGTTCGGGGCAGGGATATGCTGAGCAAGGTGCTGAAAGTTGAAAAAGACCCCATTGGTGGGCCGGAAGGGGTAACAGTTTTGGGTATAGCCAATATGGCACTTAAAAAGGTATCCCGTGATTTTATCACTGTTAAGGTTAATGGGCAGGACTTTAGTTTATTTAATTTTAAGGATATGACGGTGGCCAACGTACTGGGTTTGGTTGATTTTAACCCCCGTGACCTAATTGCTTCTAACGGCAAAAACCTTACCTTTACGCTGAACGGACAAAAAAAGCAAATATACGGGGCTTTAGGCACACCCGCCCGTATAACCGTTAATAACAAAGCCGCCAATATTCAGACCTTGGTCAAAGACGGGGACCGCATCCAAATTATTAAAGCAAAACCCGGTGCCAATGCAAAACTGACGCTGGGTGAATTGATATCCTCACAAAATTTGCCTAAGGGAAGTTATAAAATAACAGTTAACGGCAAACCGGAAAGTGAAGACTATCAAGTGCAAAATGATGATGCCGTTGAAATTATTGAAGAACAAGAAAGTAGCCGGCCAAATACCCGGCAGGAAAGGGGAATAACCGTAACTGTAAACGGTGAACAGGTAAAATTGGTGGGTGTAGAAAAACCGGTCTTTGTAGATATATTTAACTTTATTGACTTTGATGTGCGGCGCATTAGCGGCCCCGTGAAGATAACGGTGAACGGAAAAGCGGCTGAGTATACCCAACCGCTTATGGAAGGCGATGTGATCCAAATTGACTGACAAAAAACGGAAGGAAATCAAGTCAAGGGCATATGCTTTACCTTGACACTGCGGTCATTCCAGAGCAGCCGTACCACCTGTTCCACCGTTTCTTGAGAAGCACTGGTATAAAATAATTCCTTACCCGGTTTAGTAGTGTCATGGCAGCTGAGCTTCATTTGTTTCAGTAAGCGTGCCGTTTGCCTGGCCACCGCTTTACCGGTGTCGATTATTGTAATATTTGGTCCCACTATGTTTTCAATCAGGGGCCTTAAAAAAGGATAGTGGGTACAACCTAAAACAATGGTATCGGCATTTTGCTCCAATAAAGGATTAAGATATTTTACTAGGAGCTGCTCTGCTTCGTTACCCTGTATTTTTCCTTTCTCCACCAACTCCACTAAACCCGGTGCCGGTTGAGTTATCACAGCGGTCTTGTGGCAATACCTGGCCACCAATGATGAAAACCGGTCACCGGACAAGGTTACTCCCGTTGCCAACACTCCTATGGTGCCTGATTTGGTGGCGGCCACCGCAGGCTTCACCGCAGGCTCCACACCAACCACCGGTACCTGGTAACGCTGTCGGATATCATCCAGCGATACTATTGAAGCGGTGTTGCAGGCTACCACCAAGAGTTTTGCCCCTTGGGAGAGCAAAAAATCACACAAAGAAAAAACCCTTTTTTTGATATCTGCAGGCGGCTTTTCACCGTAAGGGCAATAGGCAGAATCGGCATAATACAGCATATCTTCATTGGGTAATAGATTGCGTATTTCCCTGGCTATGGACAGCCCTCCAACACCGGAGTCAAAAATACCGATGGGTGATTGCTGGGGCATTGATTATACACCTCTTAATTTTCCAGATATTTTATATTATAACCCGGTGCCAGTGTTGTAGCAACTTTAAGCCCTCCTTGCTGAAATTAATCAAAAGATACCAGTTATGGTGATTTAAGATTATGAAGATAATAAATATTGAAAGGAGGCAAAAAATGTACAGCACAAAGGAATTGGGTATCAGAGTAAGGGAAGCCAGGCGGCAGCGCAGCAAAAAAAGCGGAGAAGATTTTTCCCAAAGAAAATTGGCTTATAAAATAGGAGAGACAACCAAGTGGGTAAGAAGGTTAGAAAGCGGTGAATTTTATCCCGACTGGGATGCCTTAAATTTTATTGCAGACGTATGTGGGGTAGATATAGAGTACTTAACCGGAGAAAGTTTCGAAGATGAGATTGAATACGAAGAGGCTACCCAAGGCGGCAGGGTGGCCGGCAGAATAAGCGAGGACCAACTAAGGGTGTAAAAACAGCGAGCTCATGGCTCGCTGTTTTACGCACACACCGCTTTATTATTTCTTAGCTGCAGTTAAACGTTTATTAACATCCTCCCAGTTAATTAAATTCCACCAGGCCTCCACAAAGGCGGCGCGCTTATTTTGATACTTCAAGTAGTAGGCATGTTCCCATACATCGCAGGCCAGCAGGGGCACTACCCCCCACTGGGTAAGGTTTTGGTGTTTTTCTGCGGTTAGTATTTCCAGCTTACCAAACTGTGGATTCCAGCACAGCAGAGCCCAGCCGGACCCTTCCACTGCCACCGCCGCTGCAGAGAACTGCTTTTTAAAAATTTCAAAACTTCCGAAATCTTTATTGATTTGCTCTGCAACAGAGCCCACTGCCGGTCCACCGGCCTGGGGTGCCATGTTTTCCCAAAAGAGGCTGTGCAGAAGGTGCCCCGAGCCGTGAAAGGCTAACTCCCTTTCCCAATGCTTTATTAGGGCAAAATCACCTTTTTCGCGAGCTTCAGCTAATTTTGCCTCTGCATTGTTTAAACCGTCAACGTAGGCTTTATGGTGGACATCATGGTGCAGGCGTACCGTTTGTTCATCGTAGTAAGGCTCCAGCCCGTCGTAGGCGTAAGGTAAAGGTGGCAGTTGATGTTTCATAAAATCACTCCTTATTGGCATGTAATTCCATTCCAACATATTATATAATAAAATCGGTTTATTCTCCACCGCTGACCTTGCTAATAGGAAAATAAACAGTAAGGGTGAATAGGTGACAGTATAACTCTCAATAATGGTGGTGTAAATAATGGTTGTTATCCTTGCCGGCGGACCTATAAAGGATTACCAAAGGATAAAAAAATTAATAAAAGAGGGCTGCCGTATAATTTGCGCTGACGGCGGCGCAGTGCATGCCAAAGCAATGGGTGTAAAACCGGACCTAATAATTGGTGATATGGATTCTGTGTCGGAAGAAGTATTGCAGCACTATCGATTGAACGGTGTGGAGACTTGCCCTTTTCCCCGGGAAAAGGATGAAGTGGACACCGAACTGGCGATAGAAAAGGCAGTCAAGCTGGGCTGCCGGGAAATACTTTTATTAGGCGCCACAGGGGGAAGAATTGACCATACCCTGGGCAATATCCATCTCTTGGTGAAGGCGGCTAATCTAGGGGTTAAGGCCACCATGGTTGATGAGCGGCATCGCATATCCCTGGCCACAGCCCAGCAGGGGGTGAAAATATGCGGCCCCATAGGTGGCCTGGTATCACTGCTGCCCCTCACCACTGAGGTGACCGGTGTGACCAGCACCGGTTTGAAGTGGGAACTAAATGACGGCAGTTTTAGGATAGGCAAACCCTTTGGTATCAGCAATGAGCTTGTGGATACCGCTGCCCTTGTCAGTGTAAAGGAAGGGATACTGGCGGTGATAGAGGTATTGAATGAAGAAAAATAATCTAGATGCATGATCCGGCGGACTTTGTGTCCGCTTTTTTTATCTCCTTTTTTTCTGTGCCCTTTGGGCCTCCCGGCATATGCCATCCCCAACATTCCCCTGTCTAAAGAATGTGTAAAGCAGTCCTCTGCGGTAACTACCCAATCATTGGAAATTTAATACAGGATATAGCAACATTTACAACCTTCGCAAATATACTACAGAAAACCCCAATTTACATCAGTACCTAGAAAAGACTAAATCGGTTCAATACTTATAAAAATTTAAAGTGGTGATTAAATGATTGGTATTGCATTAATAGGTTGTGGCGCTTGGGGCAGTGCATACCTGCGCACCCTTACTAAAATCAAGGGCGCTAACTTGCTTTATGTTTGTGACAAAAACCTTGCAACTTTAGAGGCTGTGGCCCAAAGACATCCCCGGGTAATAACAACCGATAATTACAAATTGATATTGCGAGACCCCAAGGTGCAGGCGGTGATTGTGGCCACCCCTGCTGTCACCCACTACAGTATTGCAGCGGATTGCCTAGCCAATGACAAGGCGGTTTTGGTGGAAAAACCCATAACCGATAATGTCAAGGACGCAAAGGATTTGGTGCGGTTATCCGTGGCAAAGGATCAAATTCTTATGATCGGGCATTTAATGGAATACCACCCTGCGGTGGAAAGGCTTAAGGAGTATGTAAGGGCTGGCGCCTTTGGCAGCCTAAAATATATACACTGTGAGCGCACCAATTGCAATGTGAGCCGGCAGGATATAAATGTAATATCAGATTTGGCGGTACATGACTTTACCGTATTGCTTTATCTTTTAGACAGCCGGCCAAGATGGGTATCTGCCAGGGGCAGAAAATGGCTTGATGGCTCACCCTTAGCCACTGTACTGATTGATATGGGTTTTCCCAATGACCTGCTGGTACACCTTCATACCAATTGGCATTACCCCCTGAAGACAAGGAAGATCAGCATTATTGGCGACAAAATGATGGCTTTATTTGATGACACCCGCAGGGAAAATGAGAAGTTGACAATTCTAAGGGAGGGCAAAAAGGAACTTGAAAATATAATTCTACCAAGGGAAACGCCCTTATATCGCCAATGTACCCACTTTGTGGACTGTGTTATTGAGCACAGGCAACCCCGCACCTGCGGCAGTGATGCAATAAGGGTAATGGAATTAATAGAGGCCATCGAGCAGGCCATTGAGACAAATAGCACAGTGTATTTGTAAAGGAGAAGCCATGGAGGTTAGATATTTTCAAGCGGAGGATACCGGCCTTTGGGAGCGTTTTGTGCGTGATGCCAGAAACGGCACCATTATGCAGCAGCGAAAATTTTTAACCTATCATCCCCGGGAACGTTTTCAAGACTGTTCACTGTTAGTATTTAACAAGAAAAACCACCTATTGGCAGTTGTGCCGGCGGCAATTAAAGCCGAACAAAAGGGGAACAAGATACTCTGCTCGCACCCGGGAAGCTCCCACGGTGGTCTTATTGTGGGTCATAACACAAAAACGGCTTGTATGTTGGAAATAGTGAGAAACATTAAAGAGTTTTGCCGGCACCGGGGCTTTCAAGCCATTGAGTTAAAGATGGTTCCGAGGATATATCACAGGTGGCCCTGTGATGATGTGGACTTTGCCCTGAGGTATATGGGAGCAAAAATATATAAGACTGAGTTGGCCACAGTACTGCCATTACAGTCTTACCATCATAAAAAGGCCAACAGCACAACGATGCGCAATGTGCGCAAGGCACTAAAAAACAACCTAAAGTTCAAAGAGTCCGCCGACCTAAAAAGCTATTGGTCAATCCTCTGTAATAATCTTAAAGTTCGCCATAACACCTCACCAACCCATAGCTATGACGAAATGGTGGATTTAATGAAAAGATTTAAAAACAAAATCAAACTTTTTGCTGTTTACTTGGGTGAAAGATTAATTGCCGGGTCGGTTGTTTTCATACTCAATGAAAGGGCGGTTAATTGTTTTTATATTGCCCACGATGAAGGTTACCAACAATACCGACCCCTTAACCTGCTCTTTTATCAACTAATCCATTGGGGTAAACAGGAAAACTTTCAATACCTTGATTGGGGAATTTCCACCGAACAGGGGGGAAGCAAAATAAATGAGGGTTTGTTTAATTTTAAGGAAGGCTTTGGGGGCAGGGGAATGCTGCGAGAGACCTACAGGATTGATTTGAAATAGAGAACATTTGGATGAACGGAGGTCGCCCTATGCGCATATTGTTTGTGGATTGTGACCCCCAGTATGTCAATGGTTTGCCAAGCGGCTTAAGGCAGCTGGGGTGCGACGTAATGGTTTTAAGTTCATTGGAGAAAGATGACTTTAAATTGACATTTGACTTGTTTCAACCCCATGTATTGTTTACGGCAGGTTGGACCAAGCTCCACACCCGTACCAACTTAGAAATGCTTGGTGAATACACCGTTAATAAAAATATCATTCACGCCTATTGGGCCACCGAAGACCCCCGGTGGACAGAAAAATGGTCCGTGCCCTTTGTGAAAAGGGCTAAACCGACCCATGTCTTTACCATCGACCCTGATTCGGTATCCCTATATCAAAAAATGGGCTTGGTGGCCTCATATTTGCCCTGGGCTTGTAATCCGGAATACCACCGTCCCGTTCCGCCTAAGGAAGAATATAAATGCGACCTTGCGGTGGTGGCCACCGCAGGGATAACCTGGCAAGGCTTTAGGCGTAAGGCAGTGAAATTGCTCATTAAGCCCTTGGTGGAAAGAGAATACAACATAAAAATATGGGGTGCCCGCTGGGAACAATTGAACAGTGACATAGTGGGCTTTAGTGTGCCGGATAAATACCTGTGCGGCAAACTTCCTTACCATGAAACCAATGCCGTATATAGCTCGGCCAAAATTGTGCTGGGTATACAAAACCGTACCGACGAGCTTAATTCCCGCACCTTTGAAATAATGGCAGCCGGAGGTTTTATGCTGGCCCCGGATACTGAAGCCATTAGGGCTCACTTTACCCCTGGGCAGCACCTGGCGGTTTCGGGCTCTGAAGAGCAGACAATTGAAACGGTGGACTACTACTTAAATAATGATGCCTTACGGCATAAAGTTGCCCGGCAGGGCCGGCAGAAGGTCATTACAGAGCATAACTACCGCAACCGCGCCAAAGAGGTGCTGGCAGTTTTAACCGGAGGGTAATAAGGTGCAAACCACACTGAAGAAGCCTGTGTGCTGTGAGGGTATAGATATTACCGGCACCACCTGGGCAAGTGTAACCCTTAAACCTGCGCCTCCGGATCACGGAATAGTTTTTTATCGCGATGACCTTCCGGCCAGCCCCCCGGTGCACTGCAATGCCCGCAATGCCACAGTGGACAGCCGCTGGACCTCCCTGGAGGAAAAGGGTGTCAGGGTGGAGCATACCGAGCACCTGCTTGCGGCAATTGGGGGTTTAGGTATAGATAACCTGGAAGTGAGGATGAATTGTGCCAGCATCCCGGTGGTTGACGGTTACAGTTGCAGTGATTTTGTGCGGAGCATACTAAAGGCCGGCCTAAGAAAACAGCGGGGATCTGAGCGCTGCATAGAAATTAAGGGACGTTACCTGCTGCAGGGCCAATTTAGCTACAATGGCAAAAATTACGACCGCTACCTGGCGGTATTGCCGGCAAAGCATTTGGAGTTGACCTATATACTGGACTACCCCGACCGCTCCCTGCCCACCCAGCTGGCCCACAGTATAATCACCCCAGAGGTCTTTACCGAGGAACTGGCCAATGCCCGCTCCTTTATCAGTGAGAGGGAGTACCGAGAGGTGTCGGCAATGATTGGTAAGGGCACCGAATCCTTGCTGGTTTTTTCTGCCAGGGATGGCGGTCTTGGCAGCTTAAGGTGGCCCAATGAGCCTGCAAGACATAAGTTGGTTGACCTGTTAGGTGATTTAAGGGTTGCCGGTCAAAGGATTAAAGGAAAATTCATTGCCTTTCGCAGTGGTCACCAATTAAACATTGAAATGGTGAAAGAAATTATAAAGAATGAAGGTGGTAACATATGATTCCCATTGCACAACCTCAATTGGGTGTAGAGGAAATGCTAAAGGTGGTTGAAGTTATTAACAGTGGCATGCTGGCCGCAGGCTCGTATGTAAAAGAGTTTGAAAGGGAATTTGCCCGCTACCATAATATCAAACATGCGGTGGCCACTTCCTCGGGAACGGCCGCACTGCATGCCATTTTGCAGGCCCTTGGCATATCTAAAGGTGATAAAGTCTTAACCACACCTTTTTCTTTTGTGGCATCTGCTAACTCAATAATATACTGCGGTGCCAGGCCAGTTTTTGTGGATATCGATGCCGAAAGCTACAGTATTTCCCCTCAAGCCCTGGCCCAGGCCATAAAGGATAACCCGGATGCCAAAGCCCTTTTATTGGTGCATATTTTCGGTCAGCCGGCAGAGATGGATGAAATCGTACAACTGGCAAAAGGCAACAAGCTTCTTCTCATTGAAGACTGCGCCCAGGCCCACGGTGCCAGCTATGAGGGAAAAAAGGTGGGCACCTTTGGGGATGCCGCAGCATTTAGTTTTTATCCCACCAAAAACATCACCTGCGGTGAAGGGGGCATGGTGATAACTGACAGGGAGGATGTTGCCCATAGGGTGCGCATGTTTATAAACCATGGTCAGCGGGAGCGTTACCACCATGAAAGCTTGGGCTATAATTTTCGCATGACCAATATCCATGCTGCCATTGGCATAGAGCAGCTTAAAAAACTGAACCATTTTAATCAAAAGAGAATTGAAAATGCTGAGTATTACTTAAAAGAAATAAAAAATCCTGAAATAAAATTGCCCAGCCCATCGGTAAAGGGCACCCATGTGTATCACCAGTTTACCATACAAGTAAATCAGCGGGATGCCTTTATTGCCTACTTGAAAAATCAAGGCATAGGCTGTGCTGTGCATTATCCTATTATTATACCCAAACAAAAACTGTATCGGGAAAAACTTGCCTATACCGGGAGCTGGCCGGTGGCAGAGCAGTTGGCTAAACGGTGCGTATCTATTCCTATCCATCCCGGGGTAAGCCCACAGCAAAGAAAATATATTGCGGAGGTTGTTGATAATTATGGCTAAAATCTTTGCTATCCATCAACCAAACTATTTACCCTGGATAGGGTTTTTTCATAAAATGATGAGCTGTGATTTATTTGTCTATGCCGATGATGTGCTAATGTCCTCAAAATCGGTAACCCATCGCAACAAGATTAAAGGGGCTAACGGTATCTTGTTGCTAAGTGTACCCTTATCCTTGAAAAAGGTTGAAATAAATAGGGTATTGATATGCAATACAGAAAATTGGGCAGAGCGGCATTACCAGACCATGCAGCACAGTTATGCCCGTTCTCCTTACTGGAACGACTACAAAGAACGGTTTAGGGATATTTACAGTAAAAAATGGCTTAGGCTGGTTGACCTAAATGTGGCCTTAATAGATTTGATTAGAAATATATTGGATATCGATACCCCCACAGTGTTTTCATCACAACTGCCCGATTTACAGGGGAAGAAAAGCGAGAGAATAGTAAATATCAGTAATATATTGGGGGTAAAGACTTATTTATCCGGCCAAGGGGCCAAGGTGTATAATGACGAAGAAATTTTCAAACGACATGGCCTTGAGTTAGTATATCAGCAATTTAATCATCCCATTTACCCCCAATTGTGGGGAGATTTTGTTGATAAACTGTCGGTGGTGGATTTAATCTTTAATTGCGGGCCTGGCAGTAGGGAGATAGTGGAGATGAGTACCAATGGGTAAAGTTAATATACTGGTTACCGGTTCGGGTTCTTTATACGGGGTGGCCATTATTAAATCCTTGCTGGATGGGCCCCTTCAATGCAAAGTTATAGGCTGTGACACAAACCCGATGACACTGGGTTTGTATCTGGCTCACCGGGGCTACTTGGTTCCCCTGGCTAAGGAGGAAGAGTCCTGGCTGAAAAGAATTATTGAGATCTGCAAAAAAGAATCCATTGACGGCATTTTTATCGGCTCCTCCCACGAAATTAAATTATTTGCCCGCCATAGGGATATAATTAAAGAGGCAACCGGGGCAACGGTGTTTGTTCATCCGCCGCAAATGGTGGATACCTGCAGTGATAAATGGCATACCGTTTTATTCTTAAAAAACAAGGGTTTCTATTATCCCCAAACAATACCTTACCCTGACCACCAAGCAAAACTGGCTGATTTTATTAAAAGAGTGGGTTTTCCCCTGGTGGTTAAACCAAGGACCGGCGCCGGCTCCCTTGGAGTGGAAGTGGTAAAGACACCTCGACAATTGGCAGAAGCAATTGCCGGAAAAGAAAATTACATCATCCAAGAGTATTTGCCGGATCAGCAGGGTGAATATACTGTGGGTGTATGTATAAATAAAAAGGGTGATGTTCTTTCCAGCATAGCATTAAAACGCAATTTACAAGATGGCATGAGTGTTTCTGCATTGGCGGAGGATTACAGTGATATCTGCGGTTATTGTGAGCAGGTGGCCCGGGTGCTGGGGGCATTTGGCTCCTGTAATTTACAGTTAAGAATAAAAAACGGTTTACCATATATTTTTGAAATCAATCCCCGGTTTAGCAGTTCCACCGGGATGCGTATAGCCCTGGGGGTAAATGAGGCTGAGCTCTTGATTAAATCTGATTTAATGGGCCAACAAACGGAAAAGCCGGCGATCCCCAAGGCAGGGGTGATACGTCAATACATTGATTTTGTCATACCCATAGAAGATATTAACAGAATTACCTCCTCATAGGTGTTTTGAATGTTGTTTACCAGGGTAGACTAACATTATAAAATGTATGGCTCTTAAGATGAGGGGGATGCATATGGATTCTTTCCAATGTGAATATTTAACTGCCTATGTGGCGATGGATAACGAAGATATACTGCTTAACGAAATGAAAAAGTTTAAGGAGATGGCCCAGCGGGCCAGGGAAAGGGGAATGTTGAGCGCAACGGAATTTGAGTTTAAACTGCTGAAAAAAGCCCTGGAGGAAGGACCGGAAAAATTGGTGCAGACCATTAAACACATTACTCCGGAACCGGTACAGCAGAAAATGATGCGCCTAGGGGAACAGGCCCAAAAATTTTTACCCTTTGTTGTACCGGATGCAGTCTTGTCTGATTGGGCAATAAAACAAATCAACAGGTACTACGTAAAGGGACTGCTGCGGGGGGAATGCGAGATAAAATTGCAAAACATGGTGCAGGCCATGACTGACTCTTTTGTGGTCAATGCCATGATTGAATCCACCAAAGAGCAAGATGACTGGAATAACATGGTGGAGCACATAAAGAAAAACTTCAACAAGTTTAGTTTATTAAGAAATTGCAGGAGCAGAATTGGCTCTCACAGGAACTAAAAAAACAAGAGTGAGCAAATCTTATTGTAAATAATGCTGAAAAAATAGATATATTGTCGATAATACTATTTTTTGCGAAAATACCGGACGAAACCAAGGATGACATTATTGCGGAAACAATGTTACAATTTTCGAGGAAATTTTTATAGCATGGAGGTAAAAATGGAACATCCTACACACACTGAAATAATTTTTGCAGACAATGCAGAGGAGGCTGCCAAAAAGTATTTATCGCTGGGAATAGAGCCGGATCGTGATGAAAATCCCAGATTAGAGGTATTAAAGGCCTTAGAGGAAGAAGATTTTGATCTTGAATCGGACATTAATTTAATTGGTGAAGTGTCAGTGGGACCGCCAATTATGGAAAGGATCAGAACCAATCCGGAAAAGGCATATGTTGTTTATTACATGGAAAAACATTAATAAGGAAAGCTCGCCAGGTTACGGTGAGCTTTCAGTATTTTTAGGAAACTTTTTTAGGCCCCATTTTTTTCGAATGGTGGGGGACAAGCGATAAAAGGCGGCCATGTAAGATACTTGTATCACTGGCATAATTGCGGTCACCAATACTGTTTGCGGATTAAAAAACACTGTGGCCAGCGCCAAGGTAACGGCGATATTTTTCCCCGTCACGCTGTAGGAAACTGCTGCCAAGTCAGGGTAATCAAGACCGCCAAGCCGGCACACTGCCGCTGCGGCTAAAAACAAGGTTGGGTAGAATATCAAAGAGGGTATGAGCATTGCCTTTATGTATTCAGGGTGATTAATTAATTGATGTGCTCCACTGGAAAGGGCGATGAAAAACAATAGGTACATACAAAATGACGATATGGCCGGCAGGGTAACTTTAATTCGATCAAACTTTGCTTGCCCCCACCTTTTTGTTAGGTACAGCCGCAATAAATTGCCAACGGCCAGGGGCAGGGCAATAATAAGCACTACGCTCTTTACCATCCCGTAGGGGCTAACGGTTACATATTGGCCGGCCAGGATTAACACCCAAAAGGGGATTAAAAAAATGCCAAACAGATAACTCATCGCCATAACAACAACGGATATGGGAGCATTTCCCCTTGCCATGGCGGTCCAGGCCACCGTCATTCCTGCACAGGGTACTGTGCCCAATAATATTAGCCCCACTGCAAAGTCCGGGTGGTGGGATAAAAAGTAATATGCCAATATACCTGCCAGCACCGGGGATAATAAAAAGTTGATTATCAAGACAATACTTAAGAGCTTAATACGTTTAACTGTGTGAACTAATTCTTCTAACTTAATGCCCATCATCATGGGTACCAACATGAAGAACAAACAAAAGGGAGCTAAGGGCTGCAGTCGGTGGCCCACATCAGGAAAATAGTAACCAAAGGCCAAGGAAAACAAAATAACACAAACCAGCAGTTGTAAAACATGCCGGTTTATAAACCCTGTGATGGAGAAAAACACCTTTTCTCCCTCCTAAACAAATTGATATATTTATTTTACAGCTGCAGTTAGTAACTGGCAACCCGCCCAAAACCTCTCTCTTACCCACAGGTACAGCCGGGCAAAAAAAATGACCAGCGTTTTCGCTTGGTCCAAGTAAATTAATGCAGGCGCGGTGTATATTATACACCACCTTAATAGTAGCATATTTCGCTAGAAAATAATAGAACCTTGTCAATATTTCGCAATAGGAAAAAAATAAAAAATTTTCACTATAGTCAAAAAAGGGTTTTCAGGCAGGAGCATGGCACTTTTAATCGAATGTTGTTTTGTGGAATAATATATATAATGTATAAAAATTCATTCAAGGAGCATTGGTATGCCTGCGATTTTGGGTAAAAAAATAATAGTTGTGGGCGGCGGAGCCGCCGGTTTAATGGCAGCCCTGGCTGCAGCCAATAACGGAGCCCAGGTTAAGGTGCTGGAACGTATGAATAGAGTGGGCAAAAAAATACTGGCCACCGGAAATGGGCGTTGCAATTTTACTAATATAAGCTCTAACATAGAGCGTTATTATCACGGAAAAAATCCCAGGTTTGTTTACGGAGCACTAAACAAGTTTAATGTGCAGCAAACAATGGAGTATTTTGAGTACCTGGGAATAGCGGCCAAAGTTGAGGAAGGCGGTAAAGTTTACCCCATGTCAGATCAGTCTTCCAGTGTATTAGATGTTCTGCGCTACCAACTGGAAAAACTGCATGTAACCACCGTTACCGATGCTGAGGTTGAAAATATCCATGTCAGTGAGGGTGAATTTATCGTAGACACCAAAGAAAAGGGAAGGTTTATTTCCCAGCGCCTAATATTGGCAACGGGCGGCAAAAGTTATCCCAACTTAGGGTCAAACGGCAGCGGCTACCAACTGGCAAAAAATCTGGGGCATCGCCTTGTGGAACCATTTCCTGCACTGGTGCAAGTGAAGCTGGCAGAAAAATTCTATAAACAAATTAAAGGCATAAAGTTTGTAGGAGACCTTGAAGTGGTGGTCAACGAAAAAACTATAATTAAGGCCACCGGGGAAATTTTATTTACCGAATATGGTATTTCCGGCCCGCCGGTACTGGCGGTGAGCAGAAAAGTTAATGAGATGCTGCGGAGCAATAAAAAGGTATATTTAAAACCGGTTATTTTAAAACAATTTACTCCTGGGCAGTTAGAACAAATGCTGCTTTATCGCTTTCAAACCCAGCCCCAGAAAACCTTGGCATTTAGTTTTGTGGGCCTGATTAATAAGCAGTTGGCCCCTGTGCTCTTGAAAGAGGCAGGTATAAAAGATATTAATAAACCGGCAGGGGACGTCACTGCCTCCGAAATTAAACAAATAGTATCAATATTGCAGGACTGGAGGCTTAAAGCCACCGGAACCAAAGGTTGGAATTCTGCCCAAGTTACTGCAGGGGGTGTTGATGTTCAGGATGTAAACCCAAAGACAATGGAATCTAAACTTGTACCCGGTTTATTTTTTGCCGGTGAACTGTTGGATATAGACGGAGATTGTGGTGGATTTAATTTGCAATGGGCCTGGTCATCGGGATATGTGGCAGGTGAAAATGCGGCCGTTTTATAGAGTTAACAAAAGTAAAATAAAAATTGAATATTATAAAAGGAATTCTTTGTTTTTTGGTGTAATATGTAAATATTTGATTATCCTGATGGGGGGGTAGTAAAATGGGAGAAAAGGGAGATTTGCGACAGTTAATTCTTAACGAGCTGAAAGACCTCAAAGAGTATCAAGAAAAAGTTAAGGACCACAAATATTTTAGTGCCAATGAAATAGATTATTTGCACTTTTATGATCAGTTTATTAAACAATTTTCAAAGGAGCAAATACTTGAGCAGTTAAACAAGCTGTACGATGAAGGGATTATTTCTGCGGTAAGAAACCCTAGGGGTGAGTTATTTGATATTCGCCTAAAGTAAAAAAAGCCGGGTGATTAAACCGGGCTTTAGTTTGCGTTCAGCATATGCCTTATGGCTAATTTTAAGTCCGCCAGCTCATGGTCGCTTAACGAACAACTGCAATGGGGGCAACCAATTAAATCTTCTTTTAGAATATCATGGGGGTTAAGACTAAATTGCATTTGGCAATTGGGGCAAGTAAAGTCAACCTTTATTTCCTTCAAAAGCAGCACCTCCTAAGTGTTATTATACACTTATATGCTAAAAGGAAAACTCCTTCCCCAAAACGAAGAATATTATTTAATAATTGAGGTAGCAATGAATGGATTATTAAGGGATGAAGTAATTAAATACATTAGAGACTTGATGCCCCCAAGGGATGAACTGTTGGTAAATATGGAATTGGAAGCAGCCCAAAAGATGGTGCCTATTGTTGAGCCGGAAGTGGCACAAATGCTTTATTGGCTGGCCTTGTCCCACAATGTTACCCGGGTGCTGGAAGTTGGCACTGCCATAGGTTACTCTACCCTTTGGCTGGCCAAAGCCGTTTTACCCAGGGGTGGTAGCATTACAACCATAGAAATTAATAAACCCCGTTATGAATCGGCCAAAAGCAACTTTAAAAGAGCGGGAGTAGAAGATGATATTAATTTAATCTTCGGTGATGCCAGAGAGTTAATTTATGAAATGACCGGTCCCTATGATTTTATATTTTTGGATGCTGCTAAAGGGAAGTATTTAGATTTTTTAGAGCAGTGCATAAACATTTTAACTCCCGGCGGTTTGTTGGTGGCTGATGATGTCTTTATGCGGGGAATGGTAATATCAGGGGAGGTGGATAAAAAAAGAAACAAAACAGCAGTTAAAAGGCTGCGGGATTATTTAAAGGCAGTGACAGGGCATCCGCAATTGGAAACGGTGATCATTCCCTTTAGCGACGGGTTGGCGTTGAGTTATAAAAAATAAAAGGGGCTAAAATGCTTTACTGATGGGAACTAGATGATTTTACAAACATGTTATCGGTTTCTTATATGTTGATTAATTAAATAAACTAAATTATAATTATTGTCGAATACCTATTTAAAGTGTCGTTTTTAGGTATTATTCCGGCAAGAACAGACACTGCCGGGAAAAATAACAAAATATAGTATTTTAAGGGGGGTATCTTAGTTGTTTTTGACGGTCTTTATTTATCTATCCATTATTGCATTTGTAGGCTTATCTTTATACAAAGCCTACCAGTTTTCTAAAATGCCTATGCATGGGCGCTGGGAACTGTATCCGGTGCCAAAGGAGCCTGACGGAAAAGGTCATTATGGCGGTTCTTACTATGAGGATTTAGAGTGGTGGAATAAGCCCAGGAGAGTTTCCTATGTTGGCGAACTAGTGGACATGGCCAAAGAAATGCTCTTCATCAAAAACTTGTTTGTTAACCAAAGGCGTCAATGGTGGATTTGCTATGCAATGCACCTAGGTATTTACCTGCTGGTTTTATGGGCAGTTATGCTCTTGGTGGGTGCCATTACCATACTGTCCGGCGGTGCTGTGGCAGCCGATGCCGGTAGCTGGGGTGCCCTGGTATACTACGTAACATTTCTTTCCGGTGCTGCCGGTGCTATTTTATTGGCGGTGGGCTCCATCGGTATGTACCTGAAGAGAAGCTTTAGTGAAACCTTAAACAAATACACCACTCCACTGGAGTATTTTAACCTGTTCTTCCTGTTTGTTGTGGCACTGTCCGGTATAATAGTATGGGCCGGAGATATTGGTTTCAATTATGGTAGGGAAATTATGGTGGCACTGCTCACATTCTCTCCCATCCAGGCTGATCTTGCACTGACTGTTCATATTTTGCTGTTAGGTGCAGTAATGATTTACATTCCGCAAACCAAGATGAGCCATTATGTGGGCAAATACTTTGCTTTCCACAAGGTGCTGTGGGAAAATGAACCTAACTTGAGAAACTCTAAGATGGAACGTATCGTTAAAGAGGCTCTTAGCTATAAGCCCAAGGCATCCTGGTCTGCACCGCACATAAACCCGGGTGCTGCTGCTAAAAAAGATTAATTATACTATCTGGATTGGAGGATAGATACTAAATGAAACCACAAGATTTTGGTAAGCCCTCTGAGCAGTTGTTTAAGCTGGACAAGCTGATGCCACTGCCGGCACCTTACGATAAACCGGGAATGGAACCGGACTTTAAAGAGTTAAGGGATTCATGGAAAGAAGGATATTGCTCTACCTTAGATGGTTTTGTAGGAAACGATACACTGGTGAGGCCGAAAACCAAAGAGGAAGAGGATGAAATGGTGAAGAAGTTTCTCAGCGGCCTTGAGAAGCTGTTTTCTGATGAAACTAACCGTGTTTACTTACAACCTTTGGCCTTGTCCTTTGAATACTGTGCTAAGTGCAATACCTGCTCTGAAGCCTGTCATGTTTTCAAGGCCAGCGGTGGTGTAGAAGCCTACAGGCCAATTTTCCGTTCAGAGGTATTGCGCAGCATTTATAGAAAGCATAAGCAGGGTGGAAGTCTTATCAGCAGGTTTATTGGCGGAGATATTGACATTAACTATGAGACCGTTATGCGTTTGGGCGAACTGGCATACCGCTGTAACCTCTGCCGTCGTTGTGCTCAAACCTGTCCACTGGGATTGGATAATGGTTTATTAACAAGGGAAATCAGAAAAATATTCAGTATGGAAATGGGTATTGCTCCTAAACCGCTTCATGAGAGTGGTACAGTAAAACAACTAGAGACCGGCTCCAGCACAGGCATTACCAAAGAGGCATTTATGGACCTAATTGAATTCATGGAAGAAGATATTGAAGAAAGAACCGGCAAGAAATATAAGGTACCGGTGGACAAAAAGGGTGCAGATATTCTCTTGGTACACAACGCCGGTGAGTACATGGCATGGCCGGAAAACCCAGCAGCCTTTACCATCATTTTTGAAGAAGCCGGCTTAGATTGGACGCTAAGCAGTGACATGATCGGCTATGACAACGTTAACTACGGTCTCTTTTACGATGATGCCCAAGGAAGAAAAATTGGGGCGGCTCAATTAAAAGCTGCTAAGGAGCTTGGGGTTAGAAGAATAGTTCAAGCTGAATGTGGACACGCCCACAAAGCTTCCTTGGTAAGTATGGACCGCATTATGGTTGGGGAGGACAACATCCCCCGCGAAAGTTTCTTGCCGCTATTGGCTGACTTAATTAAGAAAAATGTGTTTAAATTGGACCCCACGAGAAATAACTTCCCTGTTACCTTGCACGACCCTTGTAACATGGCGCGTATGATGGGAATTATAAAGCCCCAGCGGGAAATATTAAAGGCTATAGCTCCCCAGTTTAGGGAAATGACTCCTCATGGGGTAAACAATTATTGCTGTGGTGGTGGCAGTGGTTTTGCCATCATGAACTCCTTTAACTTCACAGATTTTAGAAACAAGGTATCCAGCAGAATGAAATTTAAGCAAATACTGGAGGCATTCCAGGATTCCATTGAAGATGTGGAAACTCCCAAATATGTGGTTGCACCTTGTTCGAACTGTAAAGGTGCCATCAGGGACATCCTGGCATATTACCAAGCCACTGCTAAATTCAATGTGCATTACGGTGGCCTGGTTGAGCTAGTGGTAAATGCCATGGTAGACCTGGATAAGCCATTCTTGGAATTCTTACTGGACGATGAAGATATGATGTTTTAAAATTAACTGACTATTTTACAAATGTGCCCGGGCTTAATGCCTGGGCCTTTTATTGCTTATTGCAGTATGGCCCCTGGATTTTCTACGGCTGATGTAAGATTATGGGCCAGTTCCAGCAGCTCTTGGGCAGAGTCAAGCAAAGGGAATGCCTTATTGTGGCCAAGGGCTGTACAAATAAAAGGAAAAGCAGAAAAGTAAATGTCTGCCAGCCGCACCAGTAGCATAGAGGCTGCCACCAATTCTTCTTCATCTAATGCTGAATAGATGGTCTCAATTAGTTCGCCCATGGCTACAAAATAAGTGTGGTACCTTAAATGCAGTTGATTGACTGACATATCCGGGTTTATATTAAAGAAGTTCATTAGGTGATAAATATAGTCATGATAGTACCTTTCGCCCATGGCTATATATCGTATTCTGGGGTTGGCTCTATGGCCGGCAATGGCCAGGGCATCACTGAGGTGGTAATATGCTTCCCTGTTTTCTTTGGGATCCTTTATACTAAGGTTTTCAGCTATAATTAAACTGGCCTTGATTTCAAAGTCGGCTTGTTTATCAATAGTATCATATTCCTCCTGACAGATGCTTTGGCTGCAGCTATAGCTTGTTGTTTTGATACCGAATTGTCTTTCCCTTTCTTTTTTTACAGCTAAATCCATGGCTTCGGAATTATAAAACTTCTCAATACGTTCAGTTACTTCTTTATAAGGAAGCTGAAATTGCTGCAGATATAAAAACTCCATCCCGCTTATAACGGCATTTTCAAATCGTTCTCCGGACTTATCCAGTTTGTTAGACAAGTGTATGTTTAAAGAAATGGTTTTTTGTTCTCGCCAGCCGGGGTTTGTTTTTTCCAGTATTTTGTAAACATATTCTTGGGTTAAGAGCCAAAAGGCAGCTTTTCGCGTAACATCAACTACAATTAAAAATACCGGTATTTTAACTTCATGGTAGTAATATGACAGTAAGTTTGTTTCCATTGGAATACTTAAATAATCACGACCGTACGATGGTTTCTTTGTACCTTTAACATTTACTCCGAAAAACACCCCGGTGGATTTGTTGTTTTTCATAATTTCAATATTATAATCAATGGCGTAATCTGGGCATTTTTCCCGTGGAACCCATGAGTTAGGGAGAGCACCAAGAAAAATCCTGTGTGCCAGGGTAGAAGTTAATTGTGCATTTCCTGAGGGTTCACCTGTCATTTGGTCTGCATAATCCACAATACGACACGTCACATCGCAACCCCCCTTGGATATAGCGAATGGTAAAAGAAATAGATTTACGCTAAAACTATAATGCGATATCGCTATACCTATCTTGTAGCAATAATAACAAAGTATAGTGGTAATTGTAAAGTGTTTTCTGAATAATATTATAATTTTTTAAACTACCTCAATGTGACATGTGTATTATTGTGGCAAAAGAAACTTATAACTAACTTAATGAACTATCACCATGAAGCCATTTTCAAACTCTTTACTAATCCTATTCATAATATCGTTGGGAAGCAGAATACAACTGTAGGCCCTGGGCAGCGATAACCGGCGGTGGTTATCTTCCTGGGAATGGGTTGTGGCGTGTAACAGTATATCGGTATTCAGTTTCACCCAGGGTAAACTTTCTTTATTATCATGGGCAATGGCTCTTCCCCGGCCGCTTTCGTACATGGTTACCCGGGGTAATTTATCAAGCTCCCCGGTGAACCAAGCTTCTGCCTGGCCTAACTCTTTCTTACCTTCCATCAACCAGACCAAACAGGGGTTACCTGCCTTTATCTCTAACCACCGCTGGTTTCCGATGTTGGTGGTTTTAAAAGATAAATGAAAATCAATTTTTTCCTGGTAAATAGAGGTGATGCGGGCTTTAATTTGATACTGGGTATTTGGCGAAAGAATTCTCCGTGGCTTATACTGCAGGGTGTACTTATCTATTTGTATTTCCCCGTCTAAATTGCCGGTTACTGCTGCTTCTTTAATGGGTTGGTTGGTGGTGATTTTTATGGTCCTGCTTAACCATAGGCTATTGTCCCCTCCCCTGGGATAGGTTTCGGTCACTTTAAACTGTGGTGCAGTGGTAAAGGATGCTTGATATTCTTTATTGCTGGTTAGACGGTATTTGCTTTTTATACCCGGTTTAACAGTAATCTTGTAAATTTTTTGATATTGCAGCTGCTCATCCGGTATAAACTGCCAACGGGAGCTGTCATTTTCTAAAGGATAAAATTTACCTTCAGCATCTATGGTAACCATTTCGTTAAGGCTCTTTTGTTCTATTGGGGTATTAAAGGTGAGTGTAATCGGTCCCTTGGTAGGTGCATTTTTCTCCGGATATATTGACACCAATTCAGGTATAACTTCGCTCAATACAGTTCCCTTTTTTGTAACGGTAAAGGGCGGTATTAAAGCTTTGGCCTTTTTAAATGAGTAATGGTATTTTATTCCCCGCGGATAATCTTCATTAATTAGAACCTTTAAATGAAAGGGTGATTGCCAGCTGTATGAGTAATTAACCCCTTTGCCCGGTATTTCAGAGGTAATGGTGAAGCCTTCCATTGCCTTGCTGCCCATGGGTGATAAAAAATAGTATTCTAGACTAATTTGATCAGCACTGACCCGCTCAGTCTTTACCCAAACCAAATGGCCCATTATTAGCCATAGGGTAAGCATTGATACTATAGCAAGGGCATATAGTTTCATTTGCCTAAAGGTAATATGTAAAGCCATTTTTAACCCCCAATTGTTACACCATAAGGGCACACCGTCCCGTATTGACAACCGGCGGGTACGGTCATCTGCCCAAGAAAAAACGGTGTCACAGGCTTTTATATTTTTATTTTTTACTAAGCTTATGACAAGTGGGGTGCTAAAATTACCATGAGAAAAAATGACAAAAGGGCGGTAAATAAATGAAGCCACTTTGATAATGGCGGTTTTACAACATTTGTTAAAATATGACGCTTATTGTCGCCTGCATGACTTAAATACCTTATTAGTATATGTTATCATTATTAGTATATGTTATCATTTAACTGCTATCAGAGATGTTCTCGACTTGTGATTTTTTTCCATACCAAGGGGCAAAAGGGGAGAAAAAAGATTGGAAAATCCTAAAATGACCGGCGTGAGGCAAATTTGGGGCAGTCTTAAGTTCAGGTTGATTTTTACCTTTTTAGCGGTGGCTTTAATACCTTTAATTGGAGCCTCATACTACAGCGTAACTAAATCTGAAGAAGTTTTGCAACAGCAGTTCGAAGCTCAAACCCAACGCCTATTGGAAACAAACTTAAGGGATGTTCTTACCGCCGAGCGAAATTTAATAGTGGAATTGTCTAAAAACCCATACATTACAGCAATGGACTACACCTTATCTGAGCCATATTTCCAGGGTTTTTTAAAAGACAACCCACAATACTCACACCTGCTGATTTGTGATTCAGAAGGCGTTGAAATAGCTCACTCTGAAGGGGAAGAGCATCACGGGGTTAGTATAGCGGACCGTGACTATTTTTATGTGCCCTGGGAGACCGGTGAACCGGTAATATCCGAGGCCACCTTTTCCCGAAGCACCGGCAGAAAAATTATTGGCTTGGGTGTACCGATATTCAATAATGACAATGAAAAGGTTGGCGTGCTGGTAGGATTTATTAAATTGGGGCATATTTCAGCAAGCATCAGCCAAAACAGTGTTACAGAGTCCGGTTATTCATTTATGGTTAACAAAGAAGGGTTTTATATCAGTCACCCCGATGAAAATAAGCTCTTGGTGGAAAATCCTTTCACCGATGCCAGTGATGACCGATTCAGAGAAGTGGCTGAAAAAATGATTGATCAGCAAACCGGTTTAGATCAAGTGCTTATCGACGGTGAAGAGATGGTAATTGCTTACGGCCCTGCCGGGTTAAACAACTGGTCCTTGGCCATGGTCAGCCCCGCAAGTGAAGTGTACGCAGTGGCCAACGGGTTAAAGGTGGATACATATAAAATACTGGCTTTAATTGCAGTATTGGTATTGGCGGTTGTAATGGTAGTTACCGGCAGAATAATGAAGCCAATTAATAGTTATATGCATTTAATTAATCAACGGGATTTTTCAAAGAGTATCCATGGCAGCGATGAATTGGGCCAGGCCTTTAATAAAATGGCGACTGAAATTAAAGGTTTGCTATCTAATATTAGCGGCGGCATTGACAATTTAAACACAGCATCTAACCAATTTAAAGAAGTATCGGTGCACTCTGCAGACGCCGCCAATGATGTTGCCTCTAAAGTTCAACAAATTGCTGAAGCTTCATTAACACAGCAGGAAAAAGTGCAAGAGGTATATACCTTTATTCATAATCTTAATGAACAGATTGTTAAAATTAAGGATGATTTAGATCTTACCAAAGATAATTCGGAGCATGCCTATTCATCTGCCCGTGATGGCCAGCAGTTGGTGGAAGCGATGGCTGTTTCCATTGATACCTTAGGGCGCAAAACCAATGAAATCAACAGTATTGTTGAAACCATCAGTAACATTGCAGAGCAGACAAACCTGTTGGCACTGAATGCAGCCATAGAAGCTGCCCGTGCCGGAGACCAGGGCAGAGGTTTTGCGGTGGTTGCTGAAGAGGTGAGGAAACTGGCTTCCCAAAGTGCTGAAGCCACCACTGAAATAAGTTCACTTTTACAAGAGATTAAAGCAGACGTTGGTAATGTGGTTAAGTTGGCAACCGCCGACAGCAGTGCAAATAACGTAGTAAAAGCCTTTGAAGAAATTCTGGATAAAACTCGGCTGGTATCTGATAATGTTCTTTCGGTGGTATCCGAGGCCCACGCCATTGAAAGGGAAAGCGAAGCCATTAAGTCAGAAATTAGTGCCGTTGCGGAATTGGCAGCAAACACCGCAGAGAGCGTGGAGGGCATAGCGGCCTATACCGAGGAACAGTCGGCCACCGTTGAAGAATTGTCCAGCTCTGCCGAGGAACTAAATGTCATGGCAGATAAGATGAAAAGTGTGGTTGATAAATTCAAATATTAAATCAGTAGAAAATAGAAATATATACTTGACACTAAGGTTGCCGTGCACATTTTTCTTGTATGACTGTGAGGGTTAAGAGCTGCTCTTAACCCTTTTTTACGCTTATTACTAGCTGGTTTAGTATATTTGCCGCTTATCTTATTGTCAGTTTTTAATACTTATAAAAGCAATTAAGAAAATAGACACTAGCAATAACACAGCTAAGCTATAAATAATAAGCCGGGTGTAAGCTGTAAGAATTTACAAATTTTGTATAATTCCCTTGACTTGCATTTTTAAAGGTAATACAATGTAAAATGAATTGCATGAAAACAATTGTATCAGTGACAATGAAAGGTGGTGGTCTTTTGCATATTAAAGGTACAGCAAGGCTTGATAGAAGAACTAAAAATCTGGTAAAGCGTCTGCAGCCCGGTGATATTGCAGTGATAAACCACCATGAGCTGGATAAGGTAGCTGCGCAGTCATTGGCCGGTGTTAAGGTTAAAGCTGTAATTAACGCTGCGCCCTCATTAAGTGCAGACTATCCCAACTTAGGTCCTTTAACCCTATTAGATTCTGGGATCCCTTTGATAGATGATGTAGGAGAAGACTTGTTCGAACTATTGGCCGAGGGCGATAAGATTGAGATAATAAATGATGAGATTTACCACGGCGGCAAGCTGATTGCTAAAGGAAAATTGTTAGATAGGGAATATGTTTGTAATGTAATGGAGCAATCTAAAAAGAATGTTAATGCAACACTATATAAATTTGTCCAAAATACGCTTGATTATGCACATAATGAAATAGATTTGATATGTAAAGACTTGCCGATACCCAAGGTTAATGTTGATTTTAATAACCGTCATACGCTAATTGTTGTGCGAGGGCATAATTATAAAGAAGATTTGGCGGCAATTAAATCATATATAGATGAAGTGAAACCCGTTTTAATAGGTGTTGATGGTGGTGCGGATGCACTGCTGGAGTTTGGCCATCAGCCTGACATTATTATTGGCGATATGGACAGCATTAGTAATTCCGCCCTTAAGTGTGGTGCAGAGCTAATTGTTCATGGCTACCCTGATGGACGCGCACCTGGCTTAGAACGGGTTCAAAATTTGGGTTTAAAGGCCCAGGTCTTTGCTGCCCGCGGTACCAGTGAAGATATTGCAATGCTGCTTGCTTACGAAAAGGGAACAGATTTAATAGTTGCTGTGGGTACACATTCAAACATGCTTGAGTTTCTGGAAAAGGGCCGTAAAGGTATGGCCAGTACCTTTTTAGTACGTCTAAAGGTGGGATCAATTCTTGTTGATGCCAAGGGCGTAAATAAATTATATAAAAACCCGTTAAAGGCCAGGTATCTTGCTCAAGTTGTACTGGCAGCCATGGTTCCCTTGGCTGTGGTAATGGTTATTGCCCCTCCCACAAGAGAACTATTAAGACTTATATATATCCAGTTCAGAATTTTATTAGGAATCTAGGGGGCGTTTTAAGTGATAATAGATTTCCGCTATCACGTGGTTACCCTTGTGGCGGTATTTTTAGCACTGGGCATAGGCATTATTATAGGTAGTGCTTTGTTAGGCAGCGAAGCTATTGTGCAACAACAAAGGGAAATGACTGACCGATTAGAAGCACAGCTGCAAGAAATACGCATGGAAAACAAAACGGTGCAGGCCCGTATTAATGAACTTGAGGTTGACGGGACCATACAAAAACAATTTGAAAAACAGGTGCTTCCGGTGCTTGTTTCCGGAAAACTTGCTGAGCAGAATGTGGTAATTATTGAAACCAATAATTATGGAATGAGGGATGAACTGTTAAGTACCTTGGAGATGGCCGGAGCCCAGGTATCATCCGTCACAACCCTGTTAAACGGCTTAAATCCCGGTGCCCAAGGTGATGAATTAAGGTCAAGTCTGGGATTGGAAGAAGGGGATGAAGGCCGGATCACTGAGCAATTGGCCCGGCTCATTGCCGAAGGAATAGTGACAGGGGATAAACAAGCAGCCTTTAATACTTTAGCCCAGTCGGATATGATAAAGAATGTCGGTGAATACGGGGTACCCCTTAATGCGGTGATAATTATCGGCGGAAGCCACGATGAATCCTTGGTAAAAACAGATGTAATAGATAATGTAATGATAAGTTACTTTTTAGACAAGGGCATCCCTGTGTTTGGCTTGGAAGATTCAAATGCAACCATTTCATATATGGAAGAGTATCAAAAGTTTAACATTAGCACCGTTGACAACATAGATACTGTACCTGGCCAACTGGCGCTGGTGATGGCAATGTCCGGAAAATCCGGACACTATGGGGTAAAACCCACAGCCCAGAGGCTGCTGCCCACACTGGAATAACGGGGAGTATTTGTTATGATGGATACAAAAGTTGTGTCGGTGGTTATACCGGCTTATAATGAAGGGACGCGCATTTACCAAACAGTCTTAGGTGCTATCAAAATACCGGAAGTTAATGAAGTGGTGGTTGTGGATGATGCCTCCCAGGATGATACCGCTGTAAAGGCCCAGCAGGCCGGCGCCCGGGTGATTAGGCTAAAGAAGAATCTGGGCAAGGGCGGAGCCTTAACCCGGGGTGTTCAGGAGGCAAGCGGAGATATTATTTTGCTCTTAGACGGTGATTTAGGGGAAACCTCTTATTATGGCCGGGAGCTGCTGCTTCCGGTATTAGAAGGGGCAGCTGATATGACGGTGGCAAAATTTCCGCCGTCAAATAAAAAGGCAGGCTTTGGCTTAGTAAAGGGCCTGGCCCGGAGGGGAATTAAACATTTTGCCGCTTTAGAGGTGGAAGCACCCCTGTCCGGCCAACGGGCCATGACCCGGGCGGTGGTTAATGATGTTGTCCCCTTTGCCTCCGGTTACGGGGTTGAGGTTGGCTTGACCATAAAGGTGGCCCGCCTGGGTTACCGGGTGATTGAGGTTCCGGTGCCCATGGCCCATGCTGAGACAGGACGAAACTGGGCGGGTTTTAAACACCGGGGCAAGCAGTTTATTCATGTGGCAAAAGAGTTGGCCATATGCATGTTCCGTTATTCTAAAATGCCCGGCGGCTAAAAAGGGAAGGTGTATTATTTGTACCCGGTTACCGATGTGGATTTCAGTATTCTTTTCATGCTCAACATGGTGGTTGGTGCTCTGATAACTTGGTTAGTAACCGCACCGGTGGTGGAAATGATTAGCCATTCCGGTTTTGTAAGGCCTAATTTCAAGGGTGAGTCTATACCCGTTGGAGTGGGCTTTATTTTTCTGCTGGTGGTCATAGGGGGTTTAACAATAGATTATCTCTTCTTGCCGGGCCTGTTGGGGCAAGGGGCAATGTTAATGTTGATGGGCCTTGCCGTGATCACCTTTTTAGGGTTGGTTGATGACTTTCTGGGCTCCAGGGACTATTCCGGTTTGAGGGGCCACCTAAAGGCGCTGCTAAAGGGTAAACTTACCACCGGCGGCCTGAAGGCAGTGGGGGGCGGTGTGCTGGCCTTGCTGATTACCTTGGCATATCTTCGCCCGGAAACATGGACCTTTTCAGTGGCCCTAGATATTATCGTCAGCACCTTGATAATGGCACTGTCAATTAATACCATCAATTTATTAGATTTGCGTCCGGGGCGGGCCGCAAAAGGTTTTTTACTGCTGGCGGTTATTTTTTCAGCCCTCTTGTGGGGCAGCGATAATATACTGCCCTTGGCTTTAATAATGGGCAGCCTTGTGCTTTATTTGCCCTGGGATTTAAAGGCAAGGGTGATGATGGGGGATACCGGTTCAAATGCCCTGGGTTTGGTGATAGGTATGGTGGCGGCCTTATCGCTGCAAGGTGCCGTTAAATTATTCTACCTATTGTTTCTGGTTTTGTTTCATGTTCTTACCGAAAAATATTCCTTAACCCAGCTTATAGCTAACAATAAAATACTAAACTATTTAGATCAACTGGGCCGGAAATAGTGTTCGGATGTGTCAGACATTCGGACATTTTTTTACTGTCAAAATAAAAAGGTATTTTCTGAATAAATGTCGAAGTACTATTAGCTGTGCAATAAGGGGCTAAATAATTACTATATTAACCCTATGTTTCCTTGAATTGTAGGGGCGCCATTTATGGCGGCCAATATGGGTGTTATGTTATAAGGCCGATTTTTTAGCATATGGAAGTGGGTGTAGTTTAATGCTGGATGTACCTACCCGTCCGGTCACAATCTTCACCGGTAACCTGGGAAGCGGTAAGACCGAGATTTCAATTAATTTTGCTGTTAACCTATCCAAAGGGGGTAACAAAGTATCCCTGGTGGATTTAGATATAATAAACCCTTATTTTCGCACCCGGCTGGCCAGGGATTGCTTGGCAGACAGTGGATTAAAGTTGGTAATACCACCGCCGGATTTGGCCAATGCTGATGTGCCGGCACTTTCTCCGGCTATTCGAGGGGCTTTGCAGATGGAAGACGGTTATTGTGTTTGTGATGTTGGCGGAGATGATGTGGGCGCCATTGCCCTGGGCAGGTTTAAACCTTTTTTGCCGCCGGAGCGATTTAATTTATATTTTGTGGTTAATGCTTGCCGCCCGCTCACAGGTACAGTTGACGGTATATTAGACATGCTGCAGGGCATTGAAAGGAACTCCCGCTTGAAAGCCACTGCCTTGGTAAACAATACCAATTTGGGCGCTGAAACTGATGTCACTACCGTGCTTGCCGGTGAAAAAATTGTCAGTGATGCAGCCGATGCCTTGGGCCTGGAGCTGGTGTTTACCGCTGCTCGCAGGGAAATAATTCCACAGTTAATTGAATCAGGCTTAAAAACCCCTGTGCTGCCACTTAACTTTTATATGTTGCCGCCGTGGAAAAGAGAAGATTAAGTCTTTAAAAACAGAGGAGGTTGAAAATGGGGCGAGTTACATTTCGTGAAGAACGCTGTAAGGGCTGTGAACTGTGTATCTCAGCCTGCCCTGAAGGGATCATTGAATTGGCAGAACATTTCAATGCCATGGGCTTTCACCCAGCCACAGTGATTAAACAGGAAAAATGTAAGGGGTGTGCCATGTGTGCAAGAATGTGCCCCGATGTTGTAATTGAAGTGGAAAGGGAGGTAGCCGCAGGTGAAAAAAGTATTAATGAAAGGTAATGAAGCAATTGGGGAAGGTGCAATCAGGGCAGGTTGCCGTCACTTTTTTGGCTACCCCATTACTCCCCAGAGTGAACTACCCCATTACCTAGCCAAGCGTATGCCTGAGGTAGGTGGGGTTTTTTTACAGGCCGAAAGTGAAGTTTCTGCAATAAACATGGTTTATGGGGCTGCCGGTGCAGGGGTACGGGTGTTAACATCTAGCTCCAGCCCGGGTCTTTCACTGATGCAAGAAGGTATCTCCTATCTTGTGGGTGCTGAACTGCCCTGTGTTATTGTAAATGTAATGCGCGGTGGCCCCGGTTTAGGGAACATTGCTCCGGCCCAAAGCGATTATTTTCAATCCACCAAGGGCGGCGGGCACGGTGACTATAAACTGATTACTTTGGCGCCGGCATCGGTGCAGGAAATTATCGACCTGATGGCCAAGGCCTTTGACCTATCGGACCATTACAGAACTCCGGTAATGATTTTAGGGGACGGTATACTGGGACAAATGATGGAACCGGTGGAATTGGATAAGGTGCAGGAGGTAAAGCAAGCTGAAAAAAGCTGGGCTGCATCCGGTATGAGGGGACGCAGCACTCCCAATATCATCAATTCCTTATACATTGTGCCGGAAGATTGTGAAGAACTAAATAAGAGGCTTTTTGCCAAATATCATGAAATATCTCAAAAGGAGAAAATGTGGGAAGAGTACCGTTTGGAAGATGCTGAAGTGGTGTTAGCGGCCTTTGGCACATCCGCTAGGATTTGTAAATCGGCGGCGGATAAGGCCCGGGCCAAAGGCATTAAAGCGGGTGTTATAAGACCTATTACCTTGTGGCCCTTCCCCAGCGAAGTTTTTCAACGGGCTGCTAAAAGTGCAAGGTGTTTCTTGACCGTGGAAATGAGTATGGGCCAGATGGTGGAAGACGTACGTTTGGCTGTAAACGGTGCTAAACCGGTGCACTTCTATGGCCGCAGTGGCGGCATGGTACCGATGGTAAACGACATCTTAGCCCAGATAGAAAAACTGGCGTCAGGGGGTGAGCAGTAAATGATGAAGAAAGTATACACCAGACCAAAAGCTTTAACCGATAAGCCATTTCATTACTGCCCCGGCTGTACCCATGGTATCATCCACCGTTTAGTGGCGGAGGTTATCGATGAGTTGAATATAGCCGACAACACAGTGGGTGTTTGTCCGGTGGGATGTGCGGTTTTTGCATATAATTATTTTAATGTGGATATGTTTCAGGCCTCCCACGGCCGTGCCCCGGCAGTGGCCACCGGCATAAAGCGCTCTTTGCCGGACAGGGTGGTATTCACATACCAGGGCGACGGAGATTTGGCATCCATTGGTACCGCAGAAATCATACACGCCGCCGCACGGGGGGAAAAGCTTACCACCATATTTGTCAATAATGCAGTATATGGGATGACAGGCGGGCAAATGGCCCCCACAACCCTCTTAGGTCAGATAACAACAACCACACCCAAGGGGCGGGATAAGGAGCAAGCCGGTTTCCCTGTTAAAATGGCCGAAATGCTAACCACCTTAGAAGGTGCTGTTTATGTGGCCAGGGTATCGGTGCACGATCCCATTCATGTTAATAAAGCCAAAAGGGTTATCAAAGAGGCCTTTGAGGTGCAGTTAAGGGGAGAGGGCTTTGCATTGGTGGAGGTGCTTTCCACCTGTCCTACCAACTGGGGCTTGTCTCCTAAGGAAGCCTTAAAATGGCTGCAAGAAAATATGATTCCCTATTATCCATTGGGAATATACAAGTCCCCGGCGGAGGTGAAGTAAAATGCTTGAGGAAGTGTTAATTGCCGGTTTTGGCGGCCAGGGCGTATTGTCCACCGGGCAACTGCTGGCTTACGCCGGAATGGTGGAAGGAAAACACGTGGCATGGATACCGTCCTATGGGCCTGAAATGCGGGGAGGCACAGCCAATTGTGGTATTACTCTTTCAGATGAACCCATAAGTTCTCCCCTGGTAACCGAGCCCACCACCCTAATAGTAATGAATAGGCCTTCACTGGATAAGTTTGAAAATGCCGTGGTGCCGGGCGGACGGATATTAATTAACTCGTCAATTGTAAAGCAAGATGTCAGCCGTGATGATGTGTTGGTAATGAAAATACCGGCAAACGAAATAGCCGAAGAAATCGGCAATGCCAGGATTGCAAACAATGTTATTTTAGGTGCGCTAATAAAATTGACCGGTGTGGTGACCATTGATTCGGTTGTTGAATCTTTAAAGGTTGTACTACCGCCAAGGAGGCATAACTTGATCCCTGCCAACCAGCAAGCACTGGAGCGGGGTGCCCAACTGGCTGAAGAATATCTTAATAAACGGTAATAAAAGGGGCGATAGTCGCCCCTTTTTTAACTCATCATGGCCTCAGCCTTTGCCAGCGCTAATTTTACAAAATAACCGCATTCCCTTGAAGTTAAATTGCCATAGTCCGAATTCTCACCGATGATTTTGTGCTCAATTCCCATTTCCCTGGCCAGCATATGTTTCATTTCAGATGACATTATCTTTCCCATGCTGTCAACTCCTTTTTATTTTTTTATTATTATCACAAATAAAGGGGTATAATATATTACTATTTATTTGGTTTAAAATATAATGAATGGCATGTTTGTTAAAACCGTTGAATTAAGCAATAAATAGTGTTAACATTTTCCTGATGATAAACCTTTAAAGACCGCCGGTGTTGGTTTTGTTTATATCTTACTTTACAGGGTTATGTTAGTATATATGATTCTTAATTTTTTACAGGGGTGATGTTTTTGATTAATAGGGAGAGATTGGTTGAAGAATTTTTACAATTGGTACAAATTGACAGCCCGTCCGGCGATGAATGGGAAATTGCTGCAATTTTAAAAGGAAAGCTGGAAAGTTTGTCTTGTGAAGTTTATGAGGATGATGCCGGTAAAGAAGTGGGAGCCAGTGCCGGAAACCTAATTGCAAAATTGCCCGGCAGCGGCAAGGGGCCGCTCTTGCTGTTCAGCGCCCACATGGATACAGTGGAGCCCGGTAGGGGTATTAAGCCGCTAATTAAAGACGGCGTAATATACTCTTCGGGGGACACAGTGTTGGGTGCAGACGATAAGGCGGGGATAGCGGCGATACTGGAGGCGGTGAGGGTGATCCAAGAGAAGAAGATTGCCCATGGAGGACTGGAAATAGTATTCAGTATTTGGGAAGAGGGCGGCCTTAGGGGGGTTAAAGCCCTGGACTACAGCAAATTAAATGCAAAAATGGGCTATGTTCTTGACAGTGACGGTGAACCAGGAACCATAATCACTTCGGCTCCCATGCAAAATTCCTTGGTGGCAACATTTAAGGGCAGGGCTGCCCATGCGGGGCAAAGCCCCGAGAAAGGAATAAACTCCATTCAGGTGGCTTCCAGGGCCATAGCAAGGATGAAGCTGGGCAGAATAGACGAAGACACCACAGCCAACATTGGTATTATCCGGGGTGGCAAGGCGACAAATATTGTGCCGGAGGTTACGGTAATAGAGGGTGAAGCCCGCAGTAAAAGTCCGGATAAATTAGAAGCCCAAACTAAACACATGTGTGAAGTGATGCAGCAGGAGGCAGATGCCGCCGGAGCGGAAGTTGATATAAGAGTGGATAAAGAATATGACTTAATTAACATAGACCACCGGCATCAGGTGGTCCAATATGCTGTCAGTGCCGCCCGTAATTTAGGGTTAGAGCCGCAGTATAAACACACAGGCGGTGGCAGCGATGCTAACGTATTAAACGGCAAGGGTATTTACTGTACAATACTGGGCATAGGCATGAATCAAGTTCACACCACCCAAGAAAACATTGCCATAGATGACCTCTGTAAGGTGGCTGCAATGGTGGTGGAAATAGTGAAGGTAGCTAATATGGAGGCAGGCCATTGATACGCATTAGGCAAGGTAAGGTAATAAAAGAACTTAGCCACAGGCCCGGGGTGGATGAGGTGCTGGTGGAAGTTGACGGTGTACAAGAAAGGGCTGTAAACTACCATCATCTTACCGGGCCGGTGCGTGTGGGAGACACCGTTGTGCTTAATACCACTGCGGTGCATAAAAGGCTGGGCACCGGCGGAAACCATTTTCTTATGGCCAACCTTTCTACAGAAAGCCATGACTGCCGGGAAGCCGGCCACATTATGAAATTAAGGTATACTCCCTGCCAGGTAAAGGTGCTGGCAGTTGAGGAAGAAGATAGCGAACACAGCCAAGTCATGCGCCAGGCCAGCTCATTGGAGAAAATGCCGGTGGTGGCAGCCACCTTGCACAGCATGCTCCCTGCGGTGGCAGCTGCCATTAAATCAGTGGATACTAAATTACGGGTTGCCTATGTGATGACTGACGGTGCTGCGCTGCCAATTTCCTTTAGCAAGTTAGTGAAGTTACTAAAGGATAAAAACTTAATTGACTCCACTATTACCAGCGGCCATGCCTTCGGCGGAGACTATGAGGCGGTAAACATTTACAGCGCCTTGTTGGCTGCCAAGGCGGTGGCAAAGGCAGATGTGGCGGTTGTTGCCATGGGGCCTGGTATTGTGGGCACGGGATCAAAATACGGTTATACGGGCTTGGAACAGGGCCAGGTGGTAAATGCGGTTTACTCACTGGATGGCCGAGCCCTTGCTGTTCCTCGGATAAGCTTTGCAGACCCCCGGCCCAGGCACCGCGGGCTGAGCCACCATACCGTTACCGCTTTAGGCAAGGTGGCCCTGGCCCCCTGCACGGTAACGGTGCCTAAATTAGAAAAGGAACGGGCCCAGCTCTTGCAACAGCAGCTGCAGGACAGCGGTATCTTAGAGAAACACCGGGTGGTCTACCTTGAGGCGTCAAAGGGTATTGACGCCCTAAAGGCTGCCGGGATAAAGGTAACCACCATGGGGCGAACCCTGGAGCAGGACAGGGAATTCTTTCTTTCGGCTGCCGCAGCCGGCTTAAAGGCCGCGCAAATGGTTCATCAACAAAACTAACTAAGCTTAGCATTAATTAAGTCTTTTACGCTCTGATAGGCCTTAGCATATTCAGCAATAATGCGGCGGACGTCTTTTACTTTACCAAGAAAATAGACGCTGTTTTTATAAATATAAATTTGGGCAGGCTCCATAGATAACTCCTTTCAAACATTAGATATTAGAAACGGTTTAACCCTAGTATATGAAAGAGGCTTTAATATTAGTAAAAAATAATTGTCCACCTCTATTGGGCGCGCTAAAATGTACCCTAGACACAGGCGCCCTATGGGGTGCCATTGGAGGAAGATAGATGATTCCTACCGTTACCATGACAGTTAACGCCAGCGGGGCGGCAGCTGCGGCCAAAAACGGGCAGGTGGTGGTGATAGTTGATATTATCGATATGTCCACCACCTGTGAGTCGGCCATAGATGCAGGGGTTCTTGCTGTATACGGCTCTGCCCCTGATAACGCCAATTGTCCGGTAAAAACCAATCCGAAGCAGATAGGTTTAATTGCAGGGAAAAGGGCGGTGGAGGAAAGAACCGATCTGGTGTTGGTGTCTGAGCCCAGGGTGGGCAGCGATGCCGAGAGAATGCAAAATATCACCAAGCTGCTTGATGGAATAAAAGAATCAGGAGCCAAGGTGGGTGCTGTTTTACCCAATCTGGGTGCTGAAACCAGCAAACTGGCAGATTTAAAGGGGCGGGTCCTGGTTGCGGCCACAGGCACAGGCGGAGTTGCCTATGATGCTGCGGTGGCTGCCGGTGCGCCGGCAGTATTAACAGCCACCGTTGCCCGCACCTTGCATAAAAAAGGCCCAGATCCTGCTGCGGCCGGTGCTGAAAGGGCCATATCCCTTGCTAAATCGCTGGATTGCGGTATTGCTGTGGTGGCCGCATCGGCTAATTCCCTGGAAGACATACTGGCTGCTGAGTACTTAACAAGAATAATTGTCTCTAAGTTCTAGTGGGCTATGCCCGTGAGGAAGAGCCAACTATGAAAATACTATTTTCAAACTAAAAGTTCTATAGTTTAGCCCTCTGCGCATAACATGTATGGACAGGTATATGCACAGGGGGCGTTTCTATGTCCGGAAGCTTTTGCAAGGTGTCGCTTGCCTCATTGCGCGCCAATTGGCTGCTCTTTGGCCTGGTTATGCTGGTTTTCAGCGCAGGCTCTTGTTTAGGTGTACTGGGGGTAGACTTTTTAAAAACCGAACAAGCCAAGGAGTTAAGTGATTATTTAGAGAGCTTTATAAAGCAGACAAATGCCCTGCAAATTGACTCCAAGCAAACGGTAAAGCTGGGTATTGCCAACAATGTTGCGGTGCTGGCAATTATATATTTTGCGGGACTGACGGTATTAGGCCTACCCCTGGTGTTGGCCTTGATATTTGTCAGGGGCTTTGCCTTGGGTTTTGCCTTTGCCTTTTTAACCAAACAAAGGGCTTGGGAAGGTGCATTGTTGGCCGCTGCTTCCATGTTGCCCCACAACATTTTTTTCATTCCGGCCCTAATCATTGGGGCCATGTCATCCATTGCATTCTCAATACTGTTAGTAAAGAGGTACTTTAATAGCAGGTTAGCTGTCTGGCCGGCTTTTTTGGGTTACACCCTATTAATGACTGCCCTTTGTACTGTGGCAGTGGGGGCAGCATTTGTGGAGGCATATATAACACCTTGGTTTATTAAAGGCTCGGCAATGCTCTTTAGGGGTTAAGAGGGGGCTTTACAATGATTATTGTGGTAATGCATAAATTGAAAAGGCGGCTGCTACAGGCGCTGCGCTTAATGTTTGTACTGGCAATTTTAATACTTTTGCTTGTTCAACTTTTAAATGTAATAAAATCGACGGCTGTACCCGGGGACATAAAAAATGAACAACCCGGCGGTATGCCGGTGAGGATAGAAAACATTTTACCCGTTCATAGGCATGACGATAACTGTCAAGGGCAGGGTGACCTTATAGATAAACTAAAGGACTATTACAGGGGTTCAAAATCAGGCAACTGACAAGGATTTATAAAAACAGTGTGGAATTAATTACTAACCGCCATACCCGGTGGCATAAGCTTTTAGTTTATATATTATGTTAAGTTTTTCTTGAAGGGGGTTTTTGGGTGGACAAGACTATTAATGTATTTATTCAGTATTTAGCGGTGGAGAGGGGTCTGGCAAAAAATACCCTGGCATCATACCAATTGGACTTAAAACAGTATACTAAATACCTAGGCCAGCAGGGTATCACTACACTTACAGCCACCTCAAAGAAAGATGTTATTGGCTATTTAATGCAGCTGCAGAAGTCCGGCCGTGCCCCAGCCACCATTTCCCGCAGGTTGGCGGCATTAAAGGCGCTCTACAAATTTATGCTCAATGAAGGCATTATAGCATTAGACCCCACCGTCAATCTGGAATCACCGCGATTAAGCCAAAAACTGCCCCGTGTCTTAACCTTTCAGGAAGTAGAAAAACTGTTAAATCAACCGCAAATGGCCCAGCCGGCGGGTCAGCGGGATAAGGCTATGCTGGAGCTTTTGTATGCCACAGGCATAAGAGTAACCGAACTGGTATCCCTTGATGTTGAACATGTAAACTTAGAGCTTGGATATGTCAGATGCTTAGGCAAAGGTTCTAAAGAAAGAATTGTACCCCTGGGCTCGGTTGCCACAAAGCATGTCCAAGAATACCTAACCCAGGGCAGGGTAAAATTAACTAAGGGTAAAAAAACTGAGAAAGCCTTATTTGTTAATCAACACGGTAGAAGGCTTACCCGCCAGGGTTTTTGGAAAATAATAAAGAAATATGCCCGGGAAGGGAGAATAGGAAAAGAGATTACCCCCCATACCCTGCGCCATTCCTTTGCCACACACCTGCTGGAAAACGGTGCCGATTTGCGTTCGGTACAAGAGATGTTGGGACATGCCGATATAACCACAACGCAAATATATACACACCTTACCCGCAGTAGGCTAAAAGAGGTGTATTCTCAGACACACCCAAGGGCTTAATGAATTATGATTTATTAATTTTAAATTACCAATTGCATAAGGGGTGTAGTGTATATGTCCAATTATGGTATTAATCGCATTACCTTAATTATTTTAGACAGCGTAGGCATCGGTGAATTGCCCGATGCCCATGAATACGGGGATGAAGGCAGCAATACCTTGGTCAATGTAGCAAAGGCAGTTGGCGGGCTGAATTTACCGAACATGGCTAAGATTGGACTGGGCAATATCTTAGAAATACCCGGTGTTGCCCCGGAGCCTTCGCCGATAGGCGGTTATGGCAAGATGAACGAACGGTCACCCGGCAAGGATACCACCACTGGGCATTGGGAATTGGCAGGCATAATTTTAGACCGGCCCTTTCCGGTCTTTCCCAATGGTTTTCCCACTGAATTGATAGAGGAATACCAAAGACGTATTGGTCGTAAGGTACTTGGAAATAAGGCAGCTTCCGGAACTGCAATTATAGAAGAATTGGGTCAGCAGCATATGCAAACCGGCAGTCCCATTGTGTACACATCTGCTGACAGTGTGTTTCAAGTGGCTGCCCATGAGAATGTAATTCAACTTGACGAACTATATAGAATTTGTGAAATAGCCCGGGAGATGTTGACCGGTGATTATGCGGTGGGCAGGGTGATTGCCCGGCCCTTTGTGGGGCAGCCCGGCAAATTTAAAAGAACCGCCAACCGTCATGATTACTCCTTACCCCCGGTAAAACCCACTGTTTTGGACAGGTTGGTGGAAAAAAATATTAATGTTTGGGCTGTGGGAAAAATTGAAGATATCTTTGCCGGCAGGGGTATTACAAAATCCATGAGAACAAAAAGCAATGTGGAGGGCATAAATACCACCATCGAGTGTTTACGGCAAAATGAGAGGGGTATAATTTTTACTAACTTGGTGGAATACGACCAAAACTATGGTCACCGCAAGGACCCCCAGGGCTATGCCAAAGCGCTGGAGGAATTTGACCAAAGGTTGCCGGAAATTATGGCAACACTAAAAAATGATGATTTGCTGATAATAACGGCAGATCACGGTTGTGACCCCACCACCGCAGGCACTGACCACTCCCGGGAATATGTGCCGCTGTTGGTTTACAGCCCCCAAGCCCAAAAAGGAATAGACTTGGGAGTAAGAACGACATTTGCCGATGTGGCAGCCACCATTGCAGACCTATTTAACTTAAATGCAGAGGTGGGTGTCAGCTTTGCAGCCGAGGTGTTGGAGCGTGATAAATAATGCGCATGTATGATTTAATTAAGAAAAAGCGTTTAGGTGAAGAACTGACCACCGAAGAAATAAAATTCATCATTGAGGGTTACACCGCCGATACCATTCCCGATTATCAAGTATCTGCCTGGCTAATGGCGGTATTCTTTCAGGGCTTGACCCCCCGGGAGACAGCCGATTTAACAATGGCCATGGCACAGTCCGGCGAGGTGCTTGATTTAAGCGAAATACCGGGCCCTAAGGTGGACAAGCACAGCACCGGCGGTGTGGGAGATAAAACCACCCTGGTGTTGGCTCCGCTGGTTGCAGCGGCCGGAGTACCGGTGGCCAAAATGTCCGGCCGTGGGCTGGGTCACACCGGCGGCACCATCGACAAGTTAGAGTCCATTAGAGGTTTTAATGTTGCAATTGACCGTAAGAGTTTTATAGAACAGCTAAAGACCACCAAAGTGGCAGTGGTGGCACAAACGGGAGAGTTAGCCCCGGCAGACAAAAAACTCTATGCATTAAGGGATGTTACAGCCACTGTGGACAACATTCCGTTAATTAGCTCGAGCATTATGAGTAAAAAAATAGCCGCCGGCGCCCAATCAATAGTGCTCGATGTGAAGGTGGGCAGCGGTGCCTTTATGCGCAGCCTGGAAGATGCCTTTGCTTTGGCCAGGACCATGGTGGAAATTGGCAACAATGTGGGCCGAAACACTGTGGCACTGGTAACTGATATGGATCAACCACTGGGTTTTGCAGTGGGCAACGCCCTTGAAGTGGCAGAAGCTATCGACACCTTAAAAGGCCAAGGGCCCACCGATTTACGCACACTCTGCCTTGAGTTGGGTGCCTGGATGATTACCCTGGCCGGTGTAACAAAAAGCGCGGCAGAGGGCAAAAGCTATTTAGCCAATCTGCTTGATGATGGAACTGCATTAAGCAAGTTTAAAGAGTTTTTAGCGGCCCAAGGGGGAGATGTTGAACTGGTTGAAGATTCGGAGCTTTTGCCCCAGGCGAAACATAAGCTGGATCTGCTTGCCCCCCGCAGCGGCTATGTCCAAGCCATAGCCGCCGATGAAGTGGGTACAGTGGCCATGCTTTTAGGTGCAGGCAGAGTTACCAAGGAAGACTGTATTGATGCCGCTGCCGGTTTAATACTGCATAAAAAAATGGGCGACCCGGTAAAAATCGGGGACAGGCTGGCCTCCCTTTATACCAACAATGAAGACAGATTGGCACAGGCCAAAGAAATATTAATGAACAGTTTTAAGATCGGTGAGCAGCAGCCGCCTGCCAAAAAACTAATTCATGGCCTGATAACGGTGGAAAATATTTAACAAAATATGCTAAACATTAACTGGGCCCCATTGAAACATAATAATTGGAAGTAGAAAGAAGATTCCAAAGGGGGAAGGTTAATGTTAAAAAGAGCTATTTCAATAGTAGTAACAGTATCGCTATTGACCGGTTTAATGATTTCTGCTGCCTGGGCGCAGCCGGAACAGCGGGCCGAAAGTAAGCCGCCATTGGAAACCACTGCGGAAGCCGCCTTTCTGATGGATTATCATTCCGGGTTAGTGATATTCAGCAAAAATCCGGACAAGCCCTTACCCATGGCCAGTGTTACAAAATTAATGACTATGCTGCTGGCCTGTGAGGCAGAAGCCAAGGGTCAGGTTAAATTAAGTGACATTGTTACAGCCAGTGAGTATGCCGCCGGCATGGGCGGCTCGCAGATATATCTTGAACCCGGTGAGGAACTTACATTTGAAGAATTGCTTATTTCCATCGCCACCGGGTCAGCCAATGATGCCAGTGTGGCAGTGGGTGAACACCTGGCCGGAAGTACAGAGGCCTTTGTGCAAATGATGAATGAAAGGGCCAAAGAGCTGGGATGTAAAAATACTAACTTTGTTAACCCAACGGGCCTGCCTGCCGAAAACCACTACACCAGCGCCAGGGATATGGCCCTTGTCATGCGTGAGGCATTAAAATACCCCTTGTTTAGAAAAATTTCAAGTATTTACGAGTATGATTTACGCGGTGGGGATTTTAAACTTTGGAATACCAATAAATTACTAAAGTGGTACCAGGGCTGCGATGCCGGTAAAACCGGATGGACCAATGAGGCCAAGTATTGTTTGGCGGCTTCTGCAGAACGGGACAAGCTGCGCCTGATATCTGTGGTATTGGGAACTGAAGAACCCAGAAGCCATTTTAGAGAGACAATGAAACTTTTCAACTATGGATTTGCCCGCTACCAGGCGGTGGTGCTGGCAGAGCAAGGTGAAAAAATTCAATCTGTGGAAGTTGATAAGGCAATGGCAGATACCGTTGATGTGGTGCCGGCAAAACGGATTTCCGTGGTTGTGCCCCGGGGCCAGGATAAAGGTATTAAAGGGGAGGTTCAGCTGCTGCCGACCCTGGTGGCCCCCATTGAAAAGGGACAGGTGGTGGGCACCTACCTTGTTACCCAAGAAGGGGATGAGTTATTGAGAGTAGATTTAGTTGCGGCAACAGATGTAGGCAAAGCATCACCTTTCCAGCTGATGGGCAAGGTGATAAACGAAGTATTTACAATGGATAAATAAACATTAAACCCAGTGCCCTTTTTAGTAGGCACTGGGTTATTTATATGCCGGGAGAGCATACAAAGTTTTAGCCTTTTAATTTGTAAGACTGTTGTGCATCTCAATAAAAGCCTTTAACATATCTGCCGATGCATGCATCAATTCCTCTGTATGTTCGGACTTGCGAGCCATTGAAAGCTTTTTGCCGGCTTGGTGTACCCTTATATGGGGCTCTTCCACTGCCACAAAGGCCTTATTGTTACTGTACTTATCCCTGTTGGCATCATACCACTTACCCAGGGCACACTCGTGGTGATTGGGCACCTCGAGCCCTTGGCCTGCTTCGGACATGACTTTTCTTAGGAAGTTTGCATGGTGTACTAATAAGCCGGCAAGTTTGGTAGAAAGGGAATCGTCATCTGAAATTTCCAGGTGCGGGTTTACAATGCTGCAGAGATAATCGCCCTCATGGGCCAGCATTTCACTGATATACTTAGAGTTTTTTTCCAGCGCATCTGATATGTCGGCTAAATTTTCGGCCATGGCAGCCTGTTCTTCCATGGCGCCGGTGATACTTTCGACCATCTTTCCGGACTCATCAAATTGTGCTGTTATATCTCTAATGGTATTAGCTACACTGTTAGAGTTTTCTAAATACTGCTCAAAGGATTTCTGTACATTTGAAATGTTGTCGCCTGTGGTGGAAAATTGGGTGTTCATTTCATCAGAGGTCTGCTTAACATTACTGACGGCTTCCTTGGTTTGGCCGGCCAATTTACGCACTTCTTCGGCCACCACATTAAACCCCCGGCCGGCATCTCCGGCGCGGGCAGCTTCAATGGCAGCATTTAGGGCCAGCAAGTTAGTTTGATCCGCAATGTCTGATACATTTTGACTGATGCTGTCTATATGTTTTATTTGATTGCTTAACTGATTGGCGTTTTCCACCATTTCGTTTAACACTGATTTAGCATGGTCGCCGATTGTGTTTAACTCATTGATTTTATTTATGCTTTCCTCTGTACTTAACATAACTTGCTCCATGGAGCTATTAATTTGTTGTATTGAGGCCGAAACTTCTTCTGTCATGGAAGCCATTTCTTGACTGGTGGATGCCACTTCAGATGACTTTTCATTTATTTCTTCCACCTTGAGCATGGCCAAAAAACAGATTAGCTCTGTGTGCGCCAGAGAAAAGGTGGTAATGGCAGAAACAAAATCTGCACGGCAGTCTGACATCCGTCTCCCCACACTGTTGTCAGCAACTGGTTTTTTAAAAAACATGGAAGAACACTCCCTTATTAAATAATTGTGGCGGCACTTAAGCTTATGTAATACATATAAGTTGGTTTGCCAAGTTTTGCTATCCAACTCATAATACTATTGTAACTACCAAAAATCAACATAAACAGCTAATTTTTATCAGTACCCTTCAAACTTGGGATACATAATTTTTAAAAACCACAAAATCCAACTGATAAATTATTGCCATTCGACATATATTGTGGTAATATATGGAAGGAAATAGCGCTTGCAAACCGAATACTATATAAATCCATCAATTAATAATTGGGGGGCTTTATTATGTATTGGAAACATGAACTGGAGGAGAATACTCTTTTTGTCAGATTGTCCGGTGAGTTTGATATTGCCGTTGCCGATAAGTTGAGGGCTGATTTAGACAATATACTGGACCAATCCCAGGTAAGGCATATGATTTTCAATCTTGCTGACGTAAACTATATTGACAGTTCCGGGCTGGGTGTGATTCTGGGTCGCTACAAAAGATTAAATAAGCAGGGTGGAAAAGTGGCCTTTGTCAGCCCACAACCCCAGGTGAGAAGGGTATTAGAACTTTCGGGTTTACTAACCATAATCAGTGAATATAGCGATGAGGATGAGGCTTTGAGGAAAATCGGGTAAGGGGTGTTTGGGTTGAGACTAATTAATCAGTTTAGATTACAGTTTAAAAGTACTGTAGACAATGTGGCCTTTGCCCGGGTGGCGGTGGCAGCCTTTGCCTCCCAACAGGACTATACGCTAAATGATCTGGAAGAGATAAAAGTTGCAGTTTCCGAGGCAGTAACAAATGCTATTGTGCACGGCTACGGGGGGGATGAAGAGCAAGAGGTAGAGCTTAGGGTGTCACTGACAGAAGACGGTATTGAAATAAGTATATCCGATACGGGAAGGGGCATTGAAGATATAAATACGGCACTGCAACCGGCCTATTCCTCTGATCCGGAGAGAATGGGCTTGGGTTTTGTTTTTATGCAGTCTTTTATGGATAAATTCCAAGTTGAATCTACGCCCGGTGAAGGCACAACGGTTCTCCTATTTAAAAAAGTAAATTATATTTCCGATGGCCCGGAAAATTAAGGCGGGGCACATAATGAGCGGAAGACTGCTGGAAATGAACCTGCCCCGTTTTCCCCTATTGAAAGATGAAGAGATGCGCAAATTAATAAAGAGAGCCCAATCGGGGGATAGTGAAGCCAGAGACAGGCTGGTTAATTGTAACTTAAAATTGGTTTTTAACCTGGTACATCGGTTTCAAAACCGTGGCTATGAACTGGAAGACCTTTTTCAAATAGGAACAATTGGGTTAATGAAAGCAATAGACAAGTTTGATTTAACCTATGACGTCAAGTTTTCTACCTACGCCGTGCCCATGATAGTTGGGGAAATAAGGCGTTTCTTGCGTGATGATAATCCGGTTAAGGTAAGCAGATCGCTAAAGGAAGCGGCTTACCGTATTCAGGTTACCAAAGATCGCCTGACTGCTAAAATGGGTAGGGAACCGAATATTGGGGAAATAGCGGAAGAGCTTGGCTGTACCCGGGAAGAGGTGGTCACTGCACTGGAAGCCTCACAAGCCCCCACCTCAATTTATGAGACCCTGCATCAAGACGATGGCGACCCCATCTATATCTTAGACCAGCTAAAAAGTGATGATGATGGGGACAGCCCCTGGTTAGACCACCTGGCGGTGAAGGAGATGTTAATAAAGCTGCCTGAACGGGACAGAAAAATTATTTTGTGGCGTTTCTTTGAGGATTTAACCCAATCAGAGGTTGCCCGACGTCTGGACCTATCTCAGGTGCAAGTATCAAGATTGGAAAGGCAGGCACTAAAAAAACTTCGCCAGCTGGCGGCAAATAATTAGACAAGGCATATATTTTTGTACTTTTAAAGGCGGACCTTCCTGTCCGCCTTTTTACTTATATTCCTACTTATGACGGTAAATTACATGCTCCATAAAAAGCACAGCCAGGGTCCCTATTACAAAGCCATTACCAAGGATGGGTATTAATAAAGGGGGAAAGACCTTAAGGGCATGGCTTGGCAGAAAAGACACTATAATCCCCAACATCAAAGGCAGACCGATTATTAAGCCATCCTCAAAGGTAAAAGTTTTGCTGCCAAAGGCTACAATTAGGCCTGCAGCAATCTGAGAACACATGATATACAATAAGACTATGCCTATGATTAAGACAGGTATGTTTCCTAGAAAAGCAACAAGCTTTGGTAAAAAGGAGATTACCAAAAGTCCAATGGCCGCAGGAACCAGGGTAAAACGGGAGGCGATGCCATTGGCTGCAATAATTCCTGTGCTTAGGGAGAAGTTGACAGTGCCAATCACATTTAAAAAACCCGCCAGCATATTGGATAAACCGGTCACAGCAATCCCCACTGTAATTCTCTTACTCATGTTGGAAGGGTTAATTAACTTTCCAACGGATTGGATAGAGCCCAGGTCATTTATTGAAAGGGCTAAAAAGCAAATTAAAAAGGAAATTAGCACCCCAAGATCTAAAGAAAAGCTAAATTCTGTTCCCCTTAAAAAGTTAGAGAAAGTATTATACTCAAAGCTACCCACCCATTCATATTGGGGCACAAAAGCCAAGTAAATTAAACTGCCCGCAATCAAAGCCCAAACAATTAAGGTGGATTTCCAGATGCCCGTTAATAACTTGTTAGCCAAAAACATTCCCATTATAAATATCAAGGCAAAACAGAGGTGAAAAAGCTCCATGCCGGCCTGGGGTACCGTTAAGATCAAATTTAAGATGGTGGGTGTCAGGGTGAGGGCAATTAAAATCAAAATGGCAGCAACCACCCTGGATGTAAATAGTTTTTCTAACTTAGCGAATAAACCGGTAATACTCAGCAGTGCTAAAATAGCTCCCCCCAGCATAATGGCAGAATAAATATCTTCAATGGTGCTATTTTGGCCGGCAACGATTGCTACTAATAAAACGGTTGCCGGACCGACAACCAAGGGTAATTTATGTCCTAAGAAGATTTGTATTAACAAGCTGACAGCAACCAGAAAAAATAATTTTTGCATATAGTGAACTTGGGTTCCGAGGTCACCGAAATGTAATCCTGCCACCACCTTGCCCACTATAATCACCGTCGGTAAGCTGATGGCAAACCACAGTAAGCCATATAAGAGGCTGTCTATTAAGGGAGGCTTTTCATCTAAACCATACTTTAGTTTAATACCGGCCAAATTAGCTACCACCTTTTCTGGGTTTTTATTTATTTTATCATAAAATTTTGACAAAGACGGAGATATATAGAATATGACTTTACAAAAATTTCATTGTTTTCCTTGTGCAGTATATTTTTTTCATAATGACACATAATACCATTGGTCTTACTATCTGCACATAAGGGAGGAAAATATTATGCACCATTCATTTGTCATTGAATTAAGTGGGGAATCCCCTGACGGCTGGCGTTCCGCTGTGCAAAGTGCCGTTACAGAGGCCAGTAAAAGCTTTGACAATATTACCGGTGTAGAAATTACCAGCCTAAAGGCAAAGGTTGAACATGGCCGCCTAACAGGGTACAAAGCCAACATGAAGATTTCATATTCTGAGTAACACAATGTTTTGGAGGTGGCAGTTTGGCGGACAAAAAAAGAGTTATTCTGATTACAGACGGTGACAGAATAGCAAAGGAAGCAGTGGAAACTGCCGCCAAAAACATCGGTGCCCGGTGTATCTCTTGCTCGTGGGGCAATCCCACCAGATTAACAGGTGAACAACTGTCTAAAGAAATAATGCGTGCGCCCCATGATCCTGTGGTGGTAATGCTGGATGACAGGGGCTTTCATGGGGAAGGCCCCGGTGAAAGCGCCCTGCGCTATATAGCAGAGCATCCGGATATAGAGGTTTTGGGGGTGGTGGCGGTGGCCTCCAACACTGAAGGGGTGGAAGGTGTGGTGGTGGATCAATCCATCACCAATGACGGAGAAATAATAGAGGGTCCGGTAGATAAAGACGGCTTTAGGTGTCCGGGGAATGGTACCATGCACGGTGATACAATTGAAATACTAAAAGAGCTGGATTTTCCGGTGGTAATTGGCATTGGCGATATTGGCAAAATGTGCGGTTACGATGATGTTTGTTACGGAGCGCCGGTCACAACAAAAGCGCTGCAGGAAGTTTTAAACAGGAGTGGTTATGGTGGCGACAGAATCGGTAAATAAGGAGGTCCGACTGGCAAAAAATATCGACATAAATATTAAGGTATTAAATGAGAAGTTGGGTGTGGACAAAAGCTACGATGTTATTTGCCGAAAAATGTCGGTGGCCGGTAAAAAAATTGCCCTCTATTATATCAACGGTATGGTTAAGGACGAGATTATGGCGCTTATACTGCGCAATCTTGATGAACTACAGCGTAAGGATATTGCCGTTAATACACTGGAAAAGTTGCTGAGCGCCCATATTAATCATGTTCAGGTACAATCAGAAGACGAAATTGATACCATTATCTTAAATATCATGTCAGGTCCCCTGGCGCTGCTGGTTGACGGGGAAGATAAGGCACTGGTACTTGATGTGCGCAACTATCCTGGGCGCATGCCGGAAGAGCCGGATTTGGAGAAGGTGGTGCGTGGTTCCCGGGACGGGTTTGTAGAAACCCTGCTTTTTAATTCCTGTTTAATTAGACGCCGTATTCGGGACCCCAGACTTCGCTTTGAGGTAATGCAAAGCGGTGTGCGTTCTAAAACGGATATTGTAATTGGCTACATAGAAGAGGTGGCCAACCCGGATACCGTTGAGGAGATTAAAGAACGCCTTGGGGCCATTAAGATTGACGGTTTGCCCATGGCTGAAAAGGCGGTGGAGGAACTAATTACCCCGGGCAGTTACTGGAATCCTTTTCCGAAGGTGCGCTATACTGAACGCCCCGATGTGGCAGCTGTGCATCTGCTGGAAGGAAGGGTGCTGGTTTTGGTGGATACCTCCCCCAGTGTAATCATCGCACCCTGTACACTGTGGGATCACATGCAGCATGTTGAAGAATTTCGACAAAACCCCACCGTCGGTATATATGTACGGTGGGTAAGGTATGTGGGAATTATAGTATCTGTGTTTTTGTTGCCCCTTTGGTTTTTGTTTGCCGTCCAACCGCAATTATTGCCCCCGGCACTAAAATTTATAGGGCCCAGCGAGGTCGGTAAAATACCCTTGTTTGTGCAGTTTTTAATGGCAGAGCTGGCTGTTGATTGGATAAGAATGGCAGCTATCCATACCCCTGCACCCTTAACCACCTCGCTGGGTATTGTGGCCGCCATATTAATTGGTGATATGGCAGTTGAAATAGGACTGTTTAATGCTGAAGTGGTATTATACACTGCGGTGGCAATGATTGGCCTCTTCCTCACCCCCAGCTATGAACTGTCTTGGGCCAATCGTTTAGTGCGCTTGTTTTTGTTGCTTGCGGTGGCGGCGCTGGGTTTGCCGGGGCTAATTATTGCCATGTTAATAGTAACGGTATATTTAATCAAAACCAAGTCCTTTGGCATTCCCTACCTATGGCCGGTTATTCCCTTTAATTTCAAATTTATAAAAACAATATTTTTACGCACCCCGGTATCAGTACAGAATACCCGGCCAAGTATTTTGAAACCAAAACAATGGAAGAGGCAGGAAAAGGGCAAAAGGAATGAGCAGTAGGCCCCCATGGAAAATAAAACTCCCACCTTTTTAGATGGGAGTTTTCTTGCTTCTTATCTGCATGGGCCTGGATAGTAACCACCGGGATTACCCATCAAGAGCAAAATAAGAATCAGGAAAATTAAAAAACTGTTGTCATTGCAGGGGCCGGGCATGGGGCCAGGGCCGGGGCCGGGATAGCATCCGCTCATGAAGCAAAACCTCCTTATTATTTGTATTCCCTGTATATTATGAAAGCAGTGGGTTTTTGGTGAATAATAAATATCCTTTAAAGGTGGCATATTTTGGCTTGTAAATGTTCATACTACAAAAAACTGTCTTTTTGGGAGGGAAGTTTATGCCTATTAAGGTGGGTATACCACGGGCATTGCTATATTACTACTACTACCCAATGTGGAAGGAATTTTTTGAAACCCTTGGCTGTCAAGTGGTGCTGTCAGACAAAACTACCAAGGGTATTTTGAATGAAGGGGTTAAGTCAGCGGTAGATGAGGCTTGTTTACCGATAAAACTGGCATTTGGACACCTGCTTAACCTGTCTAAAAAGAAGGTAGATTACATTTTTGTGCCCCGCTTGGTAAGTGTGGCCCACCGGGAGTATATTTGTCCTAAATTCTTAGGTTTCCCCGACATGGTGAAACAGAGTTTGGTAATAGAACCGACAATAATAGATGTGACCTTTAACCTGAGAAGGGGCAGGGATGAAGAAAAAAGGGCCTTTAGGCAAGTGGCAGTGCATTTTACCGGCAACCCCTTTAAAATATGGCAGGCCTACCGGCGGGGAAAAGGGGCCCAGCACACCTTTGATCAACTGCTGTTGGAAGGGTATTTACCCGAAGAGGCTTTTGATATTATGTATGGCGGTAAAAGGCCTAAAGGCAATAGGGATGATAAAGAGTTAAAGGTGGCGGTAATTGGTCATCCATATAACATTTATGACCCTTATATCAGCATGAATTTGATTAATCGCCTAGGTGATATGGGTGCCAAAGTGGTCACAGCGGACAACCTGTCTGCCGCAGATATTGAGCGGGAAACCAGAAAGTTGCCAAAAAAAATTTTCTGGACCCTTGGCCGGCGCATGATTGGGGCAGGCTACTATTATGGTGAAAACAAAATAGACGGTATTATTCACATTGCAGCCTTTGCCTGTGGGCCAGACTCCATGACCGGCGAACTAATAGAAAGAAGTAATCGGCAAAAGCGGCGGGTGCCGTTTTTAAACCTGACGCTGGATGAACACACCGGGGAAGCCGGTGTAATAACCAGAATAGAAGCCTTTTTAGATATGGTCCGTTGGCAAAAGGCAAAACAGGCGGCACAAACCGGCAGTTAACAGCTCTTGTAGAAAAAGGTTTTGATGACAGATGTTTTACTTATAAATTTAATTGGAGGTAGAGATGAAGGTTACTTTTCCACACATGGGCAATCTTTATATTTGCGTCAAGGGCATGTTGGAGTACCTGGGCATTGAAGTGGTGCTGCCTCCACCCTGCAGTAAGCGCACCCTAACCCTGGGGGCCAAATATGGCCCTGAGTTTGCCTGTATGCCCCTGAAACTCAACCTAGGTAATTTTATTGAGGCATATGAGCTGGGGGCTGATACCATAATGATGGCCGGCGGTTGTGGCCCCTGCCGATTTGGTTACTACGCCCAGGTGGAGCATGCCATTCTAAAGGATTTGGGTTATCACTACAAAATGGTGGTGTTAGAACCGCCGGATAAACACATCACTGAATTGACAGCTCGTATAAGTGAAATAACAGGAAGAAAATCCTGGTTGCAGGTAATAAGGGCCATTCGCTATGGCTACTTAAAAAGCCGGGCGGTGGATGAGGTGGAAATGCTGTCATATAAAATTCGACCCCGGGAGCTGCGCATGGGAGAAACAGACCGGGCATTGGCCCAGGCATTGAAAGAAATTGAAAAGGCCGATAATCCCCAAGAACTAAAGGCGGCAGCACTGCGGGGTAAAGAAATTATGTACAGTGTTGCAGTTGATCCCCACCGCCCGGTAATAAAGGTGGCCTTGATTGGCGAAATTTACACCCTATTAGAGCCCTTTGCCAACTTTAACATTGAAAGACATTTGGGGCGCATGGGGGTGGAAGTGGATCGTTCCTTACACCTCAGTGAATGGATAAATGACCACCTCTTTATGGGCTTAATTAAGGGCATCCGCAGCAGCAAGGCCTATCGGGAAAGTGCAAAACCTTTCTTAAATCATTTTGTTGGCGGCCACGGCATGGAAACCATAGGCAGTATTTCAGTGTACGCCCGCCAGGGTTTTGACGGTGCCGTGCAGGTATTTCCCTTTACCTGTATGCCGGAAATTGTGGCGCAGAGCATAATTCCCAAGGCGGCGGCAGCGGCAGATATGCCGGTACTCACCCTAATAGTTGATGAACACTCGGGCGAAGCGGGACTGATTACCCGTCTGGAAGCATTTATCGATTTATTGGCACGCCGTAAACACCATAGAGCCATGGGGCAGTAGTTGCCTTTGGGTATTGCTTTAATACTTCTATATATAATAAGGAGGATTATTTGAACAGGTGACAGGATATTTGGGAATAGATGTGGGTTCTGTAAGTACAAATATAGTTTTTATCAATGAAGATAACCAAGTGCTGGAGGCAATTTATCTGCGCACCCAGGGCCAGCCTATCCGAACGGTACAGCATGGTTTGCGCGAACTGGCTAAACAACTGCCGGCCAGTACAATAATAAAGGGTGTGGGCACCACCGGCAGTGCCAGGCACTTAACATCGGTGGTTGTGGGTGCCGATGTGGTGAAAAACGAAATCACTGCCCATGCCGTGGCAGCCTCTCAACAGGTGCCGGGTGTGCAAACAGTGCTGGAAATAGGCGGGCAAGATTCAAAAATAATTATACTGCGCAACGGCGTGGTGGCAGACTTTGCCATGAACACTGTTTGTGCCGCCGGCACAGGGTCATTTTTGGATCAACAGGCCAGCCGACTGAATGTACCCATAGAAGAATTTGGTGATTTATCGCTGCGCAGTAACACGGCGGTGCGCATTGCCGGCCGCTGTGCGGTCTTTGCAGAGTCTGATATGATTCATAAACAACAAATGGGCTTTGAACTGCCGGATATACTGGCCGGCCTGTGTGAGGCATTGGTGAGAAACTACCTAAACAACGTGGGTAAAGGCAAAGAGATATTGGCTCCGGTGGCATTTCAGGGAGGCGTTGCAGCCAATATTGGCATGCGCAAGGCCTTTGAAAAGGCCTTGGGTGTGGAAGTACACGTTCCCAAGCATTTTGACGTTATGGGTGCACTGGGTGCGGCCCTGCTGGCCAAAGATGCAGTGGCAAAGGGCAAGACCACCAGGTTTAAAGGCTTTGGTGTGGCAGACAGCAGTTTTTCGGCAGGAAGCTTTGAGTGCGACGGCTGTCCTAACCTTTGCGAGGTGATAGAAATTCTGGAACAGGGAGTAACAATAGCCCGTTGGGGTGACCGATGCGGCAAATGGGCCAACGCCCTGGCCAGGGAGGAAGAAAAAATCAGCTAGTTTAAACATTTGAATTGGCTTGCGCCTGGTTTTTTGCTCGACGCAAGCCATTTTTTTTGCAGGTAAATGTCCTTTGGGGCTTGTATATATTTAATTAACCAGTTAGCCTTTACATTGTCTATAATTGTTGATAGGCTATAATATATGCCAACTTATAAAAAATGATTAAAAATTATTAATGAGGTGATTTAAAAAATGGCTGCTGTTTTACAAGCAACGGCAAGAGAGGGCATGAAAAAATCCAGACTTACGCAACTTCGTCAACAGGGTAACGTACCCGGTGTGGTATACGGCAAGTCCTTTGGCAACCAACCTGTCTTTGTGGATGAGAAGGCCTTTATTAAGACTTTGCGGTCAGAAGGGAAAACAGGTGTTATCAGTTTAGATATTGAAGGTAAGAAAACAAATGTCATGATTTATGATACGCAATTCGATCTGGTAAAAAATCAATTTGTTCATGTGGACTTTTATGCTGTGGATATGAATGTGGAAATGGATGCCAATGTGCCTGTTAGATTGATTGGCGAAGCAGAAGGTGTAAAAATGGGAGGCTTATTACAGCAGATGTTGTACGAGCTTTCTGTGCGGGCATTACCGGTGGACATCCCCGATGCCATAGAAGTAGATGTATCGGAACTGGCCATTAATGGTTCAATAATGGTAAAAGATTTAACGGAGGGAGCAAATTACAAGTTCAATAACGAACCGGACGAAGTTATTGTTTCTGTTCTTGCTCCGGTTCAAGAACAAGGAGCCGAAACAGAAGAAGAAACCGAGGCCGGCGATGCGGCTGTTTCTGACGGAGAAGGTGCGGAATAATAAAGAGAGAAGATATGTGTATTCTAAGGGTATAATCGTCACAGGTTATACCCTTTTTACCTATTGTCTTGACCTTTAACTTTTTGCTGTGTTAAGATATCTTAAATAGTTGTATATGTTGCCTCATCTTCTTAACCGAGGGTGTGGTAGAGGCTGCGAATGGCAAGAGTACTCCCAAGGAGAAGCGGTTTGATGAATTGGGAGGAAAGGGTTATTCGCCGAAGTGCGGCAGTAAACCGTAACCTGCCGGGCTGGGTCGGCATTCGAACAGAGGCCGAACTGTCACGCAGCGACTAACTGCTGTGTGGTGCGCTATCTCACAGGTCTAAGAGGTATTCTAAGGTCAAGTATATGCGATCCACAGGATACCATTAGGGTTACTGTAGGATCGCTTCTGTTTTTATTTTAACTGACCACACCCACAGGCACTGGCAACTTGCCTTTTTTTTCTTTTATATGCACAAAGGAGCACCTCAATGGCGTAATATTTACTGAGGAGGTTTATTGAGATGAAGTTACAGGGCACAATGCGCATAAATGATAAAGGGCATTTAGAGATTGGTGGCTGTGATACGGTAAAGCTGGCCCAGGAATACGGTACGCCCCTGTATGTGATAGATGAGCAGCACTTTCGTCAAAATTGCCGGAGCTTTTACCAAGCCTTTACCGAAAAATACGGGGCCCATGTGCTGTATGCCGGTAAATCCTTACTTACTTTAGCAGTGTGCCGTATTATTGATGAAGAAGGACTGGGATTAGATGTTGTTTCCGGCGGTGAACTTTACACTGCCATAAAGGCTAATTTTCCCATGGAACGGGTATATTTTCACGGTAATAACAAATCCCCCGAAGAACTAAAGCTGGCCTTGGAATATAAGGTGGGCCGCTACATGGTGGATAACCTGTATGAACTGGACTTATTAAATAAACTGGCCGGTGAAATGGCTACCGAAGCCAATGTTATGCTCAGGCTAACCCCAGGGGTGGATGCCCATACCCATGAATACATCAGAACAGGCCACATCGACTCTAAATTTGGCCTGGTGATAGAAAACGGTCAGGCTATGGAGGGTGTGCGCCGGGCCCTGGAGTTAGAACATATTAATTTACGTGGCTTCCACTGCCACATTGGATCTCAAATATTTGAACTGCAGTCTTATGCCCACACTGCCAAAGTAATGATGGAATTTGTACGGCAGGTGCGGGATGAAACCGGTTTTGAGGCCACGGAGCTTGATTTGGGAGGCGGCCTTGGCATTTACTATGTAGAAGGTGATGAACCCGGTTCAGTGGCCAACTATGCAGATATTGTGATGACCACGGTAAGGGAAGAGGCTGGGCGTCATAATCTTCCCATGCCCAAGGTGATGGTGGAACCGGGCCGTTCAATAGCAGGGCCGGCCGGTACTACCTTATATAGGGTTGGCTCAATTAAAAATATCCCAAATGTGCGCAAGTATGTGGCCGTTGACGGCAGCATGGGTGACAATCCCCGCCCGGCCTTGTATCAGGCTAAATACGAAGGATACCTGGCCAACCGCATGAAGGAACAGGCAACGGAACTTGTATCTGTGGCCGGAAAATGTTGCGAATCCGGGGATATGCTCATTTGGGACTTGCCGCTGCCGGAAGCGCGTCCGGGAGACCTTTTAGCCGTTGCCGCCACCGGTGCCTATAATTACACCATGTCCATGAATTATAATCGACTGCCCCGCCCTGCCATGGTATTGGTATTTGAAGGAAAATCCAACCTAATATTAAGGCGGGAGAGCTACGACGATCTGTTGAGAAACGATATCATTCCTGAAAGATTAAAAAATAGGAGTTAAATTGTCGCTTATAAAATTGCTTTGGTTCCCTGTAGCACCCGTACGGGTGCTTTTTTTCAACCCTTTATTATGTTATAATGTAAAGTATTGCAAAATGGGGAGGAGTGCAACTGTATGGAGATTATTACTTCTCACAACAATACTGATTTTGATGCACTGGCAGCCATGGTAGCTGCGCAAAAATTATACCCCGATGCTGAGTTGGTTTTTCCGGGAAAATTGTCACGCAACGTGGAAGAGTTTTTGGCTTTACATAAAGATATGTTGAAAATAAAACCGGTAAAACTGATTGACATGAAAAAAGTACGCCGGTTGATTATTGTAGATAACCACAGTGCCAAGCGGATAGGAAAAATGGGCCAGTTGATGAAGGATCCCAAGGTAGAAATACATGTATACGACCATCATCCGGCCACCGAGTGTCATCTAAATCATCAGATATCGGTTATAGAACCGGTGGGAGCTGCAGCCACCCTTTTGGTGGAACGAATCAGGGATAGAAATATACCGATTACCCGGTTGGAGGCTACTATTTTAGCCCTTGGTATCTATGATGATACGGGCTGTATGGTGTTTTCCAGCACTACCCCCCGGGATGTGGAAGCAGTGGCCTATTTGTTGAGCAAGGGGGCCAATCTCAGTGTGGTGGCTGAATTTTTAGGCCGTCCACTTACCGGCGACCAGCAGGCACTGCTTAAAAAATTACTAGTTACTTCAGAACGCCATAATATAAATGGGGTTAAGATACTGGTTGCCCATGGCAGTAGCGATGATTTTATTGACGGATTGGCACTTCTAACCCATAAGCTGGCAGAAATAGAACAGGTTGATGCGGTTTTTGTTGCTGTGGAAATGATAGACAGGGCACACCTGGTATGCCGCAGTTCGCTGCCTGAGGTTAATTGCCAAGATATTATGGCTTCCTTTGGGGGCGGCGGCCACATTGCTGCCGCTTCAGCCACTATAAAGGGCACTGAACTGCAGGCCCTGGTGGAGCAATTACTGGCGGTAATTAAAGAAAAGGTGCGCCCCATGATGGTGGCGGCAGATATAATGTCCAGTCCTGTTAAGACAGTATTTCCGGAAACAAAAATAGAAGAGGCTAACCGGGTAATGCTGCGCTACGGCCATACCGGCTTGCCGGTGGTGCGGGGTTTAGAAATGGTCGGTGTAATATCCCGCCGGGACGTAGAAAAGGCAATGCACCATGGCTTGGGCCATGCCCCGGTAAAGGCATATATGAATGTTAACGTACACACCACCAAGCCCGATGTGCCGCTTTCTATGGTGCAAGATATGATGATTGAATTTGACATTGGCCGGCTGCCGGTGGTTAATGATGAAGGCAAGGTGGTGGGCATTGTATCCCGCAGCGATGTGCTGCGCACCCTACATAGTGATTTTCAAGACAGGTATCAAACTACCTTTAAACAAAGCAACTACAGCCATGCACGTTTTAGAAATATGATGAAAAGAACCCTGCCCGAAAGAATTATGCAAATCCTGTACCTGGTGGGCGAACTGGCCCAGCAGCATGATTATAGGGTATATGCCGGCGGGGGAATAGTGAGGGACGTATTTCTTAACGTGGAAAACTTTGATGTGGACCTAATCGTGGAAGGGGACGCCATAACACTGGCTAAGGCTTTGGGCAAGGAGTTGGGCGGCAAAGTGCGCACCTATGAAAAATTTGGCACCGCAGAGGTTTCACTGTTAGACGGTTCATGGGTGGATATGGCCACTGCCAGGGTGGAGTTTTATGAATATCCTGCGGCCTTGCCCACTGTGGAAACATCTTCACTGCGCCATGACCTATACCGGCGGGATTTTACCATCAATGCCATGGCCATATCTTTGAACCCCGGCTCCTTTGGTGAACTGGTGGATTACTTTGGGGGCCGTGACGACCTTTATGCCGGCATTGTAAGGGTGCTGCATAACTTAAGCTTTGTGGAAGACCCCACCCGCATCTTGAGGGCGGTGAGATTTGAGCAGCGGTATCAAATGCACATGGATCCCCAGACCTTGCACCTGTTAAAAGAGGCAATGCGGCAAGAGGTGCTCTCCAGAGTCTCCGATGACCGGATATGGCATGAGTTAAAGATAATCTTAAATGAGCCTGAACCTGCTGACATATTACACCGGCTTGCAGACCTGGGTGTGTGGGATCAAATCTTTCCTGACATTACCTATTGGGAGGTTCAGCCCATCCTTGAAGAAATGCCCCAGGCATTAATGGTGCTGCGCAATTGGGGCTGGGCTGAACCGGCAGAAAAGTGGTTACCATATTTTATAACTATAGTACATTGGAGCAGTCTGGACACTGCAGCCAAAACATGTAAGCGGTTTATGTTGGGCCGCAGGCAAACAGAGAAGGTACTTACCACCATTGAACACTGGCGGGGTGCATTGGCTAAGCTGTCCTCACCGGAGGATATGAGGATTTCCCAACTGGCACAAATACTGCAACTGCTGCCCCGGGAGGCCTACCCAATGTTTTTGGCGCTGATGGAAGATAAGGTAGCCATTAAACGCTTCCGTAAAGTAATGGAGATGGTGAGAGATAATAAGCCCACAGTAAATGGGAGAGATTTAAAGGAAATGGGCTTTAAACCCGGACCCTTCTACCGCAAAGCACTGGATGCACTGTGGCAGGCAAGACTGGACTCTGTAGTTAAAACCCGGGAAGAAGAGCTGGCTTTCGTAAAAGTATATATGCAAAAGCTGCAAAAGGAGGAAAAAGCCAGTGTTTAGTTTTCCATCTCCGTATGATATTGCCATATTATTGCCGGCAATTGTTATCGGTTTGACTTTCCATGAATATGCCCACGCCTGGGCGGCAGATAAACTGGGAGATCCCACCGCAAGGTATATGGGGCGCCTTACCCTTAATCCGGTGCCGCATATTGATCCCATAGGTTTAATCATGCTGTTTTTATTCAAATTTGGTTGGGCCAAACCGGTGCCGGTAAACCCGGTCAGGCTGAGGGGAAATATGCGGCGCAGCATGATGTTAGTTTCTGTGGCCGGGCCCGCCACCAATATTATTATTGCAACGGTGGCATCATTATTTTTTGGTTTGATACTCTTATTTGAATCGATACATTTAGTTCATATTATGAATAACATAATTTTAATTAACGTTATTTTAGCAATATTTAATTTACTGCCTGTACCGCCCCTTGACGGGGGAAAAATATTGGCAGGTTTACTGCCCGGTGAACAAACTTGGCTAATATATTTGGAGCAGTATGGAGTAATTGTAATACTGCTGCTTATGTTTACAGGTGTGCTGGCAAAGGTGCTTTGGCTAGTGATAGGGCCCTTACTGACAGTAATGGAAACACTAAAGGCAATAAGCATAGGTATTTTTGGTATTATTTTTTAGGTCTAACAAAAGAAAGGAGCATTACCAGTGACAAAGGGTACCATTTTAAGCGGCATGCGTCCTACCGGAAGGCTGCACATTGGACACTTAAGCGTATTAGAAAACTGGGTACGCTTACAGGAAGAATATAACTGTTATTATGCAATTGCCGATTGGCATGCGCTGACCACTGCCTATGATGAAACAGAGCATATAAAAGAAAACATTAAGGAAATGCTAGTGGACTGGTTGGCTGCGGGCTTAGATCCTGAAAAATGCACCATCTTTGCGCAGTCACAGGTGCCCCAGCACGCTGAGCTGCATTTAATGTTTTCCATGAGTACGCCCCTTTCTTGGTTAGAGCGGGTACCCACCTATAAAGATCAAGTACAACAGTTGGGCAAAATGGGTAAAGACATAAACACTTACGGTTTTCTTGGCTACCCATTACTACAGGCTGCCGATATTCTGGTTTACCGTGCAGATGCAGTTCCGGTGGGAGAGGATCAGCTGCCTCACCTGGAATTGACTAGGGAGGTGGCTCGCCGCTTTAATCACCTGTACAAACCGGTTTTTCCCGAGCCAAAGGCGCTACTGTCCAAGGTAAAGCTTTTGCCTGGGGTAGATGGCAGAAAAATGAGTAAGAGCTATTTAAACATTATCACACTGGCAGCGGATCAGGAAGAACTAAAGAAACAAGTTAACGCCATGGTTACTGACCCGGGCCGCATAAGAAAAACAGATCCCGGCAACCCGGATGTATGTGTAGTGGACAAGTACCAAGGCATCTATGCAAGTGCGGAGCATGAAGATATTCGAGAGCAGTGCCGTAAAGGTGCCATTGGCTGTGTACAGTGCAAAAAGAAACTGTACCAATTGTTAGAAGAACAACAAAGCCCCCTGCGCCAACGCCGTATGGAGGTGTTGAAGCGCCCTGGCTACCTGGATGAAATTCTTCACGAGGGAGCCATTAAGGCCAGAAAGGCAGCCCAAGAAACAATGGAAGAGGTACGGGCAGCAGTGGGGATTTAATTTTAAATAAAAACCCATGGGGCATTTAAACTTTGGTTAGGAAGATTTCCAAACAGGGGTGAGAGGTTTGGCATATACTGTGCGGCTGGATGCCTTTGAGGGGCCGTTGGACTTACTGCTGCACTTGATAGAAAAAGATCAGCTGGATATACAAGACATACCCATCGCCTCTATTACCGCCCAGTACTTCGAGTATTTAGAAACCATGAAACAAATGGACCTGGAAGTAACCAGTGAATTTTTAGTAATGGCTTCAACCTTGCTGGCCATTAAAACACACACCCTGCTGCCGAAACCGGAGCTAATATCGGAAAATGCCGAAGAAGAACCAGACCCCCGGCAGCAGTTGGTGCAGCGCTTGTTAGAGTACAAACAGTATAAAGAGGCAGCCATGTGCCTAAAGGAACGCCAGCAGGTGCAGGGGCGGGTATTTACCAGGCCCAATAGTTTAGAAATGTATCAACACCTAATTCGCCCGCCGGAGCCCTTGGCCGGAATTGATTTCAATGAACTTCTTAAAGCACTGCAGGCTGTACTTGAACGGGCAGTGAAGGTAATACCGCCCAAGGTACGGGCAGAGGAAATAAAAATCCAAGATAAAATAGGGCACATTTTAAGAAGGTTGGTATTGTACCCCAAGGGAATGCCTTTTAGGGCCGCTTTTTCTAAAAATGCCAGCCGAGCGGAAATTATAGTTACTTTTTTGGCTTTACTGGAACTCTTGCGCATGGGCCAGGTGGAATTGGAACAAAAGGATAGAAATGCTGAGATAATGATTTTACCGGCAAAGGGAGAATTCACCGAATATGACGGTGTTATTTCGTGATTACTCAAAAAGTGTTATAGAGGCCTTGCTGTTTGTAACCCCTGAACCCCTGTCCCTGGCAAAAATTTGCCAATTGGCAGAGTTGGAAGAGGCGGTGGCCATAGAGTTGATTAAAGAACTGCAAGGTGAATACCGGCGAGCCAACCGTGGTTTACAGGTGGTGGAACTGGCAGGGGGCTGGCAGTTGGCCACCAAGCCGGAGTTTGCCCCGTATATAGAAAGATTATATAAGCGGCGATCTAACACCACCCTTACCCGGGCAGCCTTGGAAACACTGGCCATTATAGCCTATCGACAGCCGGTAACCAGGGTAGAGCTGGAATTAATTCGCGGCGTAAACTCAGACAGCAGCCTAAACACCTTGCTAGAACGTGGATTAATAGAAGAAAAAGGAAGAAGGGAAGCTCCGGGCCGACCGGTACTTTATGGCACCACCGATACTTTTTTAAAGCATTTTGGCTTTAAGGATCTTTCAGAACTTCCTGACCTAGAAAACTTTTTAGAAGAAATAAAAGAGAAAGAATTTGATTAAGATTAATATATTTGAATAAAAGTACCCCTCCGGCGAAAAATAATAAAAAAGCAAGGAGGGGTACTTTTGCGAATAAAAGCGATTATGTTGGCCCTTGTGGCTGTATTACTCTTGTTGCATGGCTGTGCCAAACAAGAGCCACAACAAAAGCCGGAGACAATAGTGGTGCCGGAAGTATCCAGTATTTCCTTTGATATTATTGAATTGGATCAAGCCCCCCATGTGGTGCGGCGTATGGTAAAAGACATGAAAGATCAAGAATTTGCAACTTGGGCAGTTGTGGATGGCACGGCATACATTGTTCTTGTACCGGGGGCCACCGGTGATAACATGAAGGTGGAAATTGATGAAATAGAGCAGCGGGTGCCGGAGGAAAATTATAGTTGGTTAAATGTCAGCATCAAATATATGGCCAACGAAGAAGATGAAGCTGAGCCGGTGGTGGCCAAGTTTGATCTGAAAAAGACCCCCAAGGCGGTGGGGTTTCAAACCGATAGGGTAGACGCAATATTGGCCCCCACCCCCCGGAACCCCAAGCAGGCAGCTGCATCCCAGCAGCAAGAACAGAAAAGTTTAGAAGAGGGAAAAGAAGATAAGATAAGGCCCACATCCATTAGAATAACCCGGCCCACCGGCGGTGAAGTGGTGAGCAGCCCGGTACAAATAACAGGAAGGGTGGATGGTATTAACGGTGAATTGCGGGCAAGGCTTAAAAACTCATCGGGCCTAGTCTTGGCCGAAAAGCCTGTAAAGGTGACTGACTCTGAATTTGAAGTTTCGCTGTCATTTTCAGTTTCACAGAAGGAGCAGGGATTGGTGGAAGTTTTTCAAATTCATCCCCAAGAAGATACCGTACTAAGTAAAACTGCGGTGTCGGTAACAATACAGCCGTAAATAAAAAGCAGTTTGGTATGCCGGCAGGATAAGGCTGCAGAATTAAAGACTATGTTGGAAAGTATTAAAAGAGCGACCACAGGGACGGTTCTCCATGTAAGCAAAAATGCGACAAGAGAGAATCGTCCCCTCTGTCGCATTTGGTTATTATTTTATTAAGCTTACCGTCACCTTAAACAGGTCACCGTCCAAATCAATATCCATGCTGCCGCCGTGTAGATCGACGATGGATTTGGCGATGGCCAGACCCAGGCCTGAGCCCTCAGCGGAGATTTGCCTTCAGCCGGCAATTCCGATCCCAGCTTGCCCTGCACCAGTTCATTGGTATTCAGCACAATCTGATTAAAGCGGCCGGCATTTTTGATAATAAGCACCAAAATCGGTATGCCGATTACAATCAAGAGCGGTCCATAAATTAGTATGATTTGCGGTTCCAGCAGTACCACCACCGCCCCGACCCCAAAGGCAAACACCACCGCCAATAGAAACAGTACCTGGAAACCGATACTGCGAATCACGGATTTTGCAAATATGCATCGCCAGAGTATTTTCGGCATTATACCCCGGTTCATTCCATACCCGCTGGTAAATTTCGTTAATGGAAAAAACCCGCCCGGCATTGGTCATCAGCAGTTCCAATATTTTATACTCTGTGGGGGTTAATTTTACCGGTTCACCGTGGGCGGTAACCTGTTTGGCTTCTTGGTCCAATATGAGCCCGTTCAAGTCAATCACTTGCCGGGCACCATGGTAGGTACCCAGGCTGACGTATCTTCGCAACTGGGATTTAACCCGGGCAGTCAGCTCCAAGTGGTTAAAGGGTTTAGTAACATAATCATCGGCCCCCACTTGCAAACCGAGGATTTTATCGGTGTCCTCACTTTTGGCGCTGAGGATAATAATGGGGATATTTTTTTTGCTCCCGGATTTTAAAGGTGGTGGCAATGCCGTTCAGCCGAGGCATCATGATATCTAAAATAATAAGGTGAATATCATGTTCGTTTAATTTTTCAATGGCTTCAATACCGTCCTTGGCCTTGAAAACTGTTAAGCCCTCGTTTTTTAGGTATATTTCAATGGCATCCTGTATTTCCCGATCGTCAGCCACAACCAAAACACAATAATTATCCCTCTTCATGATTAACCATCTTCCACCCTCTTTTATAGTTGTCTTCTGTAGTCCTTGGACTATCCTCATTATAAGGGGTAATCCTTAATATTTGGCCGATATAATCCTTAAGAATTCCTTAATTTTAATTACAAACCTAAGCATTAGTAAAATTTCAAGGGAAGTTTTTACTACACTGGTTTATTTGTGCTAAGATGATAATAACCGACAAAACAACTAACTTATTAGAAAGGAAGGTCAGTTAGCAAAGTGAAAAGGTTTAAAGCACTACTACTATTTTTATCTTTAACTTTAGTTTTGGCCGGGTGTGGAGCTTCCTCCGGCCCCGCCAGTGAAATGGTGGATTTTGACGGATTTATTGTAATGGACTATGAAGAAAAGAGCGAGCAAGCCAACTGTAGCATTAACTATGCCGGAAATGCAGAAAAAATAGGTCAAAAGGTGATGCAAGGTTATGTTTGTTTTGTCGGGTCGGAAGGCAGCACTATGTACATCAGCGAAGATAAAAAACTGTACTTGCGCAAGCCCAACAGTGAAGCAATGGAAGTCAGCAAAAACATTGAAAACTTCAGTGTGCAACATGTCCATGACGGTCAGATACTTTTTTCTACCTACACCGACAGCCTTGCAGACTACTACCTAGTTGATGCAAGCACCGGTGAAAAGGAAAAATTTGTTTCCCAAGTGTCCCTTTTAGAAAATACCGCCGATTTAGCCACCATGGCCTTTATTGATAAGGACGGCAACCTCTATATTAAACAGCAAGATGCCGAAAAGGAAAAGATAGCCTCCGGTGTGTATGGTATGGATTTATCTGCCGATGGACAGTACCTATGGTACTCCACTGAAAATGGCTTTTATCTTTACTCTGCAAAGGCAAAGGATAAAGAAAAACTGACATCGGATTATTGCTACTACCAGTCCTTTGGACCGGATAACACTTTAGCCTACCTAATCAGCGACGATGCCGGCCATGGGGGCGGTTATTTATATAGCAAGGCAGTGGGTAAAGAGGCTAAAAGACTGGGAGCTGACGTGACCGATTATGCGGTGACTGCCAAGGGTATTATTTATCAAAACTTGGATGGGGAATTGTATATCACTAACGGCGAGGCCAAGGAAAAGATTGCTGCCGGTGTAGTTGAATTTCTGGCATCTGCCGGCGGTCAGCTGGTCTATTACATAGATGAGGATGCCATCCTCTATCGGGCCGATACAGGCAAGGAAAAGAAAAAGGAAAAAATATTAGCGGACCTAACAAAGTGGCATTTTAACGGTGAACGGTTTGCCTGTATTACCGATGGCAATGAGCTGTACGTCATGGACGGCAGCAGCGAAAAGGTGCTGGTGGAAGACAATGTCAAAGATTTTGTCATGCTGACAATCTCAAATAATATAGCTTATCTAACCGATGATAATGAAATTAAGCTGTTCAAAAAGAGCGGAGAACAGCCCACGGTGGTAATTGACAATGCCAACAAACACAACTGCATTTACTACGGCAACGATATTTTGTTTGTAAAAATGCTGACCTTAAGTGACATCAAGGGCAGTTGGAAAGATACCTTTGAGTATGAAATGCCGGAAGCAATTAAGCATCTAATTGTTGAGATCGCCAACAACAATATCAGCTTCTATGCCTTTGGCACCAAGCTGCTTACCGCTAAAGTGGAATTGACTCCCTTTTCCCTCACCACAGGCCGGCTCTCCTTTGTGGACGTAAGGGTGGAAGAATCGCCGGAACTATATGAGATACAGGACATGTTTGGTTTTGAGGTCGCCGCCTTAGAGTATGAGATTATGCATGAAAGCATTTGGATTGAAAAAACTGAGCAAGACACCCTTGTTTTTGAAGATAAAGCGCTAACTAAAATCAGCAAAGAGGAATTTGAGGATTTGCTCAACAAGCAAAAAGAAGTGATGAACAATGTTAAGCAATCAATTAATCAACTATCTAACCTGGGTTATGGCGATTTTGCTTACATGGCCCAGGACGGCAATTTGCGGGGGGGCCCGGGTACCAATTATCAGGTGGTAGGTAAGTTGAAAGGGGATGCCGAATTATTTATCGACGACTTAGAAATAGCAGAAGACGGGACCCTATGGATAAGGGTTTACAGCGATTATTATGACGAATATGATCGGTACCGCTACCTGGAGGGGTGGGTATCATCCCAATTGGTAAAGACGGTATACTAATAATGAAACGGGCTGTCGGGGACAATAATGATATGCTCCCCCTTGAGCAGACACTTGAAATAACAATAATTTAGGACTGCGCAAGGGGGAGCAGTTCAGCCAGGACCAAGGTTCTGGCTTTTTATTTTGCCTTTAGCTCACACAGTTTGCCATAATGTATATCTATTGGAAGAATAGGAAAAATAAGTTAAGAGCTAGTTTTAACCGGGAGGGTGGCCATGTTATTTTTGATATGTACAGTGCTGATCATAATGCTATTCATGGTGGCCCTTTTAAATATGGATTTAATAATAATTTTATTTTATCAACGGGATGATCTTGATGATTTATTGCATGTGGAATTAGTCTTATGGAAACTACCCCCGTATAAAATAAAAATTTCTACAATGGATTTAAAGGCCAAGCTATCGGGTATTGGTATAAAATTTAAAGGGAAAACAGGCAAATCGGGTGCCGTGGTGAGAAGAATCGTCACCACGCTGTTAAGTCATCCCGAGGAACAAAATGATATGAGTGATGCTGCAACAACACTTAAAGTGCCCTTCCAATGGAAGAAAATGAAAAAAAAGATTAAAAGGGTAAGGGAACTGCATGATCACTTTTGGCCGGCAACAGAGTTTTTATTAAGCAACACTCGCTGCCTACACCTTACATGGCAAACTGGGTTTGGCACAGGTGATGCAGCGGTAACGGGCTGGAGCACCGGCATAGGATGGACTGTAAAGACAGCGCTTGTTCGATTATTATACAAATATCTTGTTCCGCCACCAAAACCACCCCGATTGGTTATTAAGCCGGAGTTTAACAAAAAGTGTTTTCATACTACCCTTGACTGCGCCTTTAAAGTAAAGCTTTATTATTTAGCCCGGGCTGGAATAAGGCTGTTAAAGGTAAGGATGAAAAAGAGAAAATATTTTGCTAAAGGATAGCATAATTCATCTTTCTATCGGTCATATTATGGTTACAGGTGTAATTAGTAGAAAATAATTGCAATGGATTTATTCTTATAAATAGGGGGTTATAACCTGTGAGCGATCATCCTATTGAGGGACTAATGAAAACTGCCATGGAGAGCATAAAAGAAATGGTAGATGTTAATACCGTGGTGGGCGATGCCGTGGAGACACCGGACGGTAGCGTCATTATACCCATTTCTCGGGTAGCCTGTGGTTTTGCGGCAGGCGGCGGTGAGTATCAAGGGGGAGACGGGGATGAGAACTCCCAGGCAACCCCCTTTGGCGGAGGCAGCGGTGCCGGTGTATCGGTACAGCCAATGGGTTTTTTGGTGGTGGGTAACGGCCAAATCAGATTATTGCCGGTGGATGGCAACGCAGTGTATGATCGTATCATAGACCTGATGCCGGAGCTTATAGATAAATTACAGGCAATGTGCAATAAGGGAAATACCAATCAGGCAGGAAGCCCAAACCCCTTGGCATAACAGTCAAGAAATAATAAAGGGATGCTTAGGCATCCCTTTATTATTTGTTGACACAGCACAAGGTACAGGCTTGCCTTTGTAGATTTACCGGCCGCCCCTTATCTTTTTAGTTCTATTTATACCCCTTAGTTCATAGTTTGTAAGAAGGACAAGGCTGACGAGCTAGAGGGGGTGCTAACATGATTAACTACATTTGGTTGGGCATGATTGTTATTAGCATACTTGTGGCCGGGGCCCAGGGCAACATAGAGGTAATAACCAAGGCTGCCTTTGAGGGGGCTGAGGCGGCGGTTAAAGTCAGCTTAAGTTTAATAGCAATTATGACCTTTTGGCTTGGTATGATGAAGCTTGCAGAAGCTGCCGGTTTAGTGAAGGCACTGGCTCGTTTGGTGCAACCGTTTACAGCCTTTTTATTTCCCAGTGTACCCAAAGACCACCCGGCCATGGGCGCCATTGTAATGAATTTGTCTGCAAATATATTGGGTCTGTCTAACGCTGCCACACCAATGGGTTTAATAGCAATGAAGGAACTGCAAAAGCTAAACGGCAATCGCAATACCGCCTCTGATGCCATGTGCACCTTTTTGGCTATTAATACCGCTTGTATTACACTGATACCTACCACCATCATTGGCGTCCGCTTAATGTATGGCTCGCAGGATCCAACGGCCATAGTAGGCACCACAATATTTGCCACCGCCTGTGGCATGACGGTGGCCATCATTGCTGATCGCGTCTATCGGCAGATATATTACTGGCGGTGGAAGTAATATGTATGAACTGATTACCGAAATTTCCCGCTGGGCAGTGCCCTTTGTGCTGCTGCTGGTACCCTTGGCAGCGGCGGTAAAAAAAGTACCGGTGTTTGAAACCTTTGTACAGGGTGCGGAATCGGGCTTTTCCACCGCCATTAAAACAATACCCTTTTTGGTGGCAATGTTGGTGGCGGTAAGTGTGTTCCGGGCATCGGGGGCAATGCAATTGATGGCAGAAATCCTTTCGCCCCTCTTGGCTCTTATTGGGTTTCCGGTTGAAGTGCTACCCCATGCCATAATGCGCCCCATATCTGGGGGTGCAGCCCTGGGCGTTGCCACCGATGTCATTCAAAACCACGGGCCCGACAGTTTTATTGGTATGTTGGTATCCACCATGCAAGGAAGCAGCGATACCACCTTTTATGTGTTAGCATTATATTTTGGTTCGGTGGGGGTGCATCGATACCGTTATGCTGTGGCAACCGGTCTTACCGGTGACATTACCACCCTAATTGCCTCCATTTTTATAGTAAATGCAGTGTTTGGCTAGAGGGATTGGCAAGTAATTGTAGAAGTTGTATGCCTGGTATCATTACCGGGCATTTTATATTTGTCAGCATGATCTTGGAGGTATTTGTTAATGGTACGATTACAAAAGTTTCTGGCCCATGCCGGTGTAGCTTCCCGGCGCAAGTGTGAAGAGTTAATACTGAGCGGTAAGGTCAAGGTTAACGGCACTGTTGTGCGGGAACTGGGTGTAAAGATACAACCCGGCAAAGATATAGTCCAAGTGAACGGAAAAAAAATACAGCAATTAGAAAAGAAAGTATATATCATGATCAATAAGCCCCGGGGCTATGTTAGCACAGTAAGGGATGAGCGGGGTAGAAAAACGGTGCTGGATTTACTAAAAGATGTAGAACAACGGGTTTACCCGGTGGGGCGCCTAGATTATAATTCTGAAGGACTTTTACTGTTAACTAACGATGGAGAGTTGGCCGATGCCCTAACTCATCCCAGGCACCGGGTGCCTAAAACCTATCGAGCCAGGGTAAAAGGAGTGCCCAGCATAGAAAAACTTGAGGAACTGGCCAATGGAGTAGACTTGGAAGACGGTATTACAGCACCGGCAAAGGTGGCCTTATTAAACATTTTTAATGGCAACGCATTGCTGGAAATTACCATCCATGAAGGAAGAAACCGCCAGGTAAGGCGTATGTGTGAACACATTGGCCACCCTGTTATCCGTTTGGTGCGCACCCGCATTGGTACACTTGAACTGCGCAAGCTGGGCTCAGGGGAGGTGCGGGAGTTAAGTAAATTTGAAGTAAACCAAATTAAAAGGGCGGCAGGAATAAAGGCTGACCGCCCTAAAAGAAAGCGGTATCAAAGGGGTGATTCATAACCTAATATATCATCGGGTCTTCCCATGCGGATGACATGGCCTTCTTTTAATTCCACTACCCGTTGTGCCAGTTGTGGTATTTCCCGGTAGTCATGGGTAATGAAAACCGCAGTGATGTTTTTCTCCTGCAATATTTCCTTTAGGTCGCTTAAAATAGCTTTTCTGGTGGGTGTGTCCAGGGCAGAGAAGGGTTCGTCTAAAAACAGCACCCTTGGCTCCAACACCAGGGCCCTGGCCAGGCTGACGCGCTGGGCTTCACCGCCGGAGAGGTTGCGAATAGAGTTATTGGCCAGATGATCAATGCCCAGTCGTTTAAGCCAGGGCATAACCTTCCGGTTTATTTCTGATTTTGGCACCTTTCTTATTTGAAGACCCACAGCCACGTTTTTAAAAACAGTGGTATCCAGCAGCAGTGGGTCCTGCAGCACAGATGCCATTTGGCGTCGCACATAAAGGGTGTTACTTCGGGGTACAGCCTGCCGGCAGAAAAACACCTGCCCTTCGGTGGGGCGCTGTAAAAGGGCCATTACTTGTAGCAGCGTACTTTTCCCGGCACCGTTGTGCCCCATTAAGGACAAGACTTCACCTTCCATAATATCCAGGGCAGGTACATTGAGAATTAGGCGTTTGCCTTTGATCATTTTAATATTTTTTACTGACAGTATGATGTTGCTCATTTTATCATTCTCCCCTGCTGCTGTGTCATGGTTAAAACCAGTACCACTAAATAAGCCAGTGCCAATAATATCACACAAAGAGCTAACCCCAGTTCTTGGTTACCCATGTTTACCGATTGTACTATGGAAGTGGTTAGCACTCGGGTTTCACCTCTAATGTTTCCGCCCACCATTTGTGCAGCCCCCACTTCAGAAATGGCAACCCCAAAGCCGGCCATCACCGCTGCCAATAAACCCAGCCGGGCTTCCCGTACCAGCAGCAGCAATAACTGTAGCCTTGATGCTCCCAGGGCCAGTATCTGTGTATGAATTTTTGGGTTCAACTGTTGAAAGGCGGCCACTGAAAAGCTCATCACCACCGGCGAAGCAATGATGGATTGGGCGATAACCATAGCGGTGGGGGTATATAGCCACTCCAAACCGCCCATTGGCCCATTGCGGGCTAACATTAACCACACAAACAAGCCCACCGCCACAGTGGGAAAACCCAACCCTAAATTGGCGATACTAACCAATAATTTGCGGCCGAAGAAGTTATGAAAGGCCAGCAAATATCCAATGGGTACGCCGATAAATACACTGATTAATGTGCTGGTGCCGGCCACCCTTAAGGTTAGGTAGGAGATCTCCAGTATCTCGGGGTCACGTTGGATCAGCAGTAATATTGCGTCCTTAACAGCCTGTAGTATCCATTCCATAATTTCACCAAACCTTTATGTTTTTTTCAGCATAACGAAGGCATATTAATTGTATATTATTTAGGCCAGGCTATCAACTAATTGGCTTATAAAGATTTCATTAATCGGTTGAATCGGTGCCCCGGTGAGCCTTTAAGTAATATATAGTCGCCAAAGACAATTATAATAATTTAGCTGAGTTTTTCCTTTTTGCCAAGCAAGAAAGCCGTCATCAAAAGCAAACCCGGCAACACCCACTCAATGGCCACTCCAAAAACCGCCACCTGCTTGCTAAATAATATTGTTTCCGCTGTGTTCCGTGGCAACTCTGCCAGGGCAACAACAATAATGCCGATGGGCAGCAGTATATAATTGTAACCCTTTAAATGAAAAACTTCCTTAAAGGCGCTGGCGGCCATAAAAATGTTTGCAGCGAGTACGCTAAAGCCATTGGTTAGCCATACAGCCATGGCCGGGGCGTCAGCGGGCACCAGTGCCTTTTGAATTAAAAGAATAAAGGGCCAAACCATACGTGCCACTTCAGTGCTGCCAAAGATCGCTATGGCGAGCACTGTGGCTACAACATAAATAGTGATGATATAGGATAGGGCATAGATAAGCGGCAAATAAGGGTTATTCTTATTCTGCAAATGCGGAAACAGAAAAGCAAATATAATTAAACCGCCATAGGCCGACTGAATACTTAAAATCCCTTCACTCCATCCCAAATCTCCCCGTTCCCACAATGGCTGCAGGTTACCCACATCAAGGTGAGGAATGGCGCTTATAAAAATACCCAAAAGTGTCACTGTCTTCAAAACCAGCAAAATGACGTTGACCCGTGCCAGCACCTCTAAGCCGTGAAACACCGCATAGACCGCCAAGGCAACTAAAAGTCCTATCAATACCACCGGCGGGGTGTTGGGGTAAACAATGGTCACTGCAGCATTTATCACTCCCCTGGCTACTATCACAGCCAGCATTATAAAATAAAAGGCTGCCACAAGTCCGATGACTGTACCGATAAAATTTCCCATGATATTCCTGTTTAGGCTCACAAAACTGCTGTTGGGAAAACGCCGGCTAACTGCTGCCAACAACATAATTTGTATTAACGAGTAAAGGCCTAAAACAAGCACCACTATCCATCCGCCTGGGCCACCGATGTTTACGGCCACCTGGGGGAGAAAAAGTATTCCGTTGGCAATGACGCTGCTGATGATTAAAACCATCATTTGAAAATTAGAGATGACGGTCAATGCTACACCCCCGGCAATATCATTTCCCACAAATAATGTTGCTACTACATTTTTTGTCTTTTATAACAAAAAAGAAGCAAACTGTGATATAGATCATATCCCTTCTTCACCGCCTGTGATATCATTTCGCTAACGGGGAGTGAAAAAATGGTAAGAAGCTACTTTTGTAAAATGATTGGAGACAAATCAAATTCCAATTGTTCCATTAAAGATATCTGTATTAAAAACATAAGCATAACAGCCTTAGGCAGCTTTGCCGGCATTGGCATGATAGCTTACCTGGCAGAATGTTACAGCTTAGCGCTGCTGTTACCCTCCTTTGGAGCATCGGCGGTACTGCTTTATGCCGCCTGTCATGTGCCCATGGCTCAACCGAGAAATGTTATCGGAGGGCACATAATATCTGCACTTATGGGGGTAATAACCTATCAACTGTTTGCGTCAACCTGGTGGGCCTATGCCATTGGAGTGTCGCTGGCCATTGTGGCTATGATGCTGACAGGAACATTACACCCACCCGGCGGTGCCACTGCCTTTGTAGCCATATATACCGGGCAGAGTTTTGAATTTATTATATCTCCGGTGGGCTTAGGGGCGGTATGCCTTGTGCTTATTGCCTTGCTGGTTAACAACCTATCACCTAAGCGACAATACCCAAAGTATTGGTATTAATAAAGAATACCCAGAGCACACCTCCTAGTATAAAAAGCCGGTTATTGCCCCGGCTTTTTATACATTTTAATCACCTGGTATACATTAACTTAAAAACAGTCATATTATTTACTACCAGAACAAGAATGAGGAGGTTATATTATGCCCCGCTGCCGTAAGTGTGGAAATGATGATACCATAGCATCTTCTTTAGTTCCACCTGCGTCCGATACAGCCAATGCCCCGCCCTATGGGTTGGTGGCTAACTTTGACCAAGGGGGGAGTTTAACTACCATGGAATGTCAGGGGGCCAGTCTTGATGATGCCCAGGAAGCGTACGAAGATCCCGAACACTACTTTGACACCTGCCCCATTTGTGGCGCAAAAGATATAGAATGGTAATAGATAGCAGGATTTTTTCCCCCTAAGGAGAATAACTAGACATGTTGTTGCTTTTGAGCGAACCTTAGGGGGGAGTTTTTAGACATGACTAACACTGAAGAAAGGGATATGATGGATACTAAGGTGCAGGCTAAAATAAGGCTGGATTTTAAGGGAATTGGCAAACCGGGCAGATTGTTTTTTGGAGGGAAAAACACTGAAAAGGCCGCTGAAGAAATTCGCGATCAGCAGGTTGCCATGTTCCGCAATGTACCAATTCAAGGTATACAAATTGAAGATATAGATATGAGCACTGAAGTTTATACTGTTTACGACGATATCAACCACACCGAAGTTGCCTATGCCCCAGTGGAGTTGCTGGTTACTGCAGATACTTTACAAGATATACTGCGTTTTATTGCCCGTGACGACTTCCGCAAGGTAGAAATATTAGAACCGTCCAGTATGCAACTTTCAAAGTATGAAATTGAAAGACTGCTATTCAGAGTTTCACAAGAAATGAGAAACTACCGGGATTATTTAGAACGTAAATATAATAACCGTTAAAGGGATAGGCATAAAGTGGCATATTAACGCATATATAACAACGAACACACCTGGCAAGGGGGTTGTTATATGAAGCGTTATAAACGAACAAGCCTTATGGATTTAATTGAAAAGATTATTATCCGTTTAGTAATAGTAACTGCAGTCTTGCTGGTAGTGGCACAAACATTTGTACTTGATGACAATCCAATTACGGCGGTTATGGCCAATGTGGGATCCGACAAGGCCGGCTATAATGAAACAGCCCATTGGAGTGAACCGCGGATTACATTTTACTTGGAAAATTTTAGCTCGCTGCCACATTTATATGTGCTGGTTAACGGCAATAAGCTAGCTTCATTTACAGATCGTTACCTAACAATACCGGTTGAGCACGGCGATACCATAGAAATAGACGGCAGCTTTTATACCCACAGCATCCAGGTTAAGGTGCTGAACGTCACTGAAGATATACTAAGTCCTGCGGTTGACCATCAACTGAGTATTGAAAACAACATAGTAAAGGTAGATGGTGTCAGGCTGAATCGATAGTTGTCCATGGGTTGGCCATTATTGATTTTTGCTTAATGCTATAATATAATGGCCTCAGATTTTTAGCACTCCATGGGTAAGGGAGTGCATTTTAATTAGCAGGGGGTGAAGGACGGTATGAGTAGAGCTTACCTACAGGGAAGCAGAAAGGTAGCCCAGGTGGCTATCCACATGGCCCTTACCGAGTTTAGGGAGCAGGAGAAAGAGTATAAGGAAAAGTACATTAAAGAAGGCATTTATACCGCAGCCGTTGACTATGGCGGAGACTTTATTACATCAGTGCACAAAATAATTGAAAGGGCAGTGGTGGCTGCAAAACGTGAAGGGGTAATTAAAGAAGTTCATGCCGAAGAAGGGGCAGTTGCCGGTGCGACCAGGGAAGCCTTATCAATGATAATGCCTAAGGCAGTAGGTCTTAACGTGGGCGGTAAAATTGGTATCGCCCGTCAAAATGACCATGTGATAGTGGCAGTTTTCTTTGGAGTGGGCTTATTACACCTAGATGAAGTGGCCATTGGTATCGGTCACCGTGCAGTATCATGAGAAGAAGGATGGTAGTATGGGAGAAATGGTGATGAGAGGAATTCGTGGTGCAATCACTGTGGATAAAAACAACTCCGACCTTATTATTGATGGAACCAAAGAACTGCTTAAGGAAATAGTAAAACAAAACAACTTGCAAACAGAAGATATTTGCAGTGTATTATTCACAATAACAAAGGACTTAAACGCAGAGTTTCCTGCCCTTGCTGCGCGGGAAATGGGATGGAATACCGTGCCCTTGCTGTGCGCCTTAGAACCGGATATTTCCGGAGCTTTACCCCGCTGTATTAGGGTGCTTATTCATGTAAACACAAGGCTAAAACAAAATCAAATGAAGCATGTCTATTTAAGGGACGCAGTTATATTAAGGCCCGATCTGGCAAATCAGAAAATTTTGCGTTAAGATAAAAGACTGTCGACAAAGTCGGCAGTCTTTTTTTGCAGCACTGCAATTTGGGGCGGCAATTGCCATGGCCGAATTAATTAAGCGAATTGTCAGATAAATTACCCCATATATGTCGCCCACATGACTTACCAAAAACAAAAACACTGGTAATATCTTTAAAACCAATAATAAAGATTGTGAATGTGAAAAACATCCACAAAAACAGCGAAGGGAGGTTTTTAATAATGAAATGCGCAGACTGCAAGCAAAAACCCAAGAACCGCTGTAATCATGATGGTTATGACTGTACCGGAGGAAAACTAGATTGTTCAGCCGTATACCACCTAGATGAGAACAAAGGTCCCCATAGAATTAGTGGCTATTTGCAGCATGAATATGGAAACGACTTAACCCGCTTAGAGGAAACAATCAAATACTGTCAAAAGATGGGGTATAAGAAGATTGGAATTGCTTTTTGTGTAGGGTTAGCGGAAGAAAGTGTGGTAATTGCACATATTTTTGAGTCCTATAATTTTAAAGTGGCATCTGTTTGCTGCAAATTATGCGGGTTGGACAAAAAAGATTATGATGTGCCCAATGTTAATCCTGAAAAACTGGAAATACATTGTAATCCTGTCGGTCAAGCGGAAATATTAAACCGTTCAAAAGTAGACTTCAACATTGAGGTAGGTTTATGCGTGGGTCACGATGTGTTGTTTAAGAAGTACGCAAAGGCACCGGTCACTGTATTGGCAGTAAAGGACAGATTAATGGCTCACAACCCACTGGGGGTGATATACTCAAGCTACTGGCGGAAAAAGTTCAAAGTCAAATAGCGGTAAGCGGCGTATTTTTTAAAGCAAAAATTGTGTTTGGGATAACATGTACAAGTGGAGGTATAATGATGTTTTATAATCCCCACAAACTGAAAAAAGAAAGACTGGTTTCCGAGTTGAGGCATTATAATGAGTTAAGTACTACGGCCTTGCAATTGGGTGATTATGAGTCATATCAAGCCGTCCAATCAAAAATCAGGGATACCTTTTGGGAACTGATGGCAGCATCCTTCTGCGACGCCATGCTCTTTATACTACCCCATGTAATTATAATGTGGTTACTAAGCATCAAATTTAAACATATATACCTGTTCGGGGCCCAAATTGAGATCATTATTTGGTATCCCCTGCTGGTGTTGATGTGTTACTTAGGCAAAGGGATGCTAAAGAGATACCGTAAAACATTTTTCCGGTTGCGTTGAGGCAGTTAATCAGTTAATTAAGGAGGGGTAACATGTACTTTGAAATAGCCAATGTAACTGTTAGTCCGGTGGTACTGATACTATGGGCAATGTTTACAGGCTTTGTTTTTTCCACGGTGGGGGCTGCAGGCGGTATTCTGGCAGGGATGGGTCATATTACCATTTACGGCATTAAAAACGCTAATATGATCAAGCCAATGAACCAAATACTTACTACAATAACACCCATTATTTCCACCCCTTTATATATGAGAGAAAGAAGGCTGCTTTTACCGGTGGCAATTGGACTGGGCGCGGGGGGAATTATGGGGGCCTTGGCAGGATCCTATCTTTCACACACCTATCTTTCAGATATGCAAAACTACAAAATGTTTTTTGGTATATTAACATATGTAATAGCAGCTAGGTTATGGTATGAAATCACCCCCAGGTTCAGGGAAAAACAAAAGAAGGTAAAAGAAGCCACTAAGAACTTTGAGAATAAAGTTAAGGAATTAAGGGCCAGCGGCAAGATGAATGAATTAAAAGAAATTGGCGTTAAATACACTAAACTGGGTCTTGGCAGAAATGAATTTAGTTTTGGCGGAGAAAAATTTACTTACCAAGCCTGGATGCCTTTTTTAGCAGGATTTTTAGTTGCGGTAATATCAGCCTCAATGGGTGTTGGCGGAGGGTTTCTCTTGGTTCCCTTCTTAGCCAGTTTAATGGGCTTTCCAATGTTTGTGGTTGCAGGCACAGTGACGCTCTCAATACTAATTACCTCGGCCACCAGTGTGTTAAATTATATTAGCATGGGAAGTGTTATTGACTATGCTCTGCTTAGCTGGCAAATTGTCGGTATCGCAATTGGAAGCTATATTGGTGTAATGAGCTCTAAGTTTATTAAAGCAGTATATTTAAAAGGTGGGTTGGCCCTGATACTTACCTACATTGGAACCTCCTATGTTTTTGGCCCCATCATCTTTGAACTTACCGGATTTAAAATGTAAGCTTAAAACAAACCTCCCTGCAAGCCAGGGAGGTTTGTTTGACTGATTCCTCTTGCTTATATGGTGAAAAATCAAAGACAAGAACAAATACAAAAAATACCATTTGACTTAAAAAAGCAAAGATGTTAAACTAAGAATTGTCGCTGAAACGGCGGCACAAAAAACTGGCAACAGATCCTTGAAAACTAAACAGCAAGAGATGGATGTAAAAGTTCTATATAATAGAACCACAAAATCTCGTCAAACGCAAAAGCGTGGAGAGTAATTCAGACAACGAAGAGCCAAAGAGCTTTTCCATAAGATGAATGGTTCAAAAAATACTCATTATTTTTTGAACATCATTATAAAAATTTTATGGAGAGTTTGATCCTGGCTCAGGACGAACGCTGGCGGCGTGCCTAACACATGCAAGTCGAACGGAGATCTACCGGTGAAGTTTTCGGACAGAACCGGTAACATCTTAGTGGCGGACGGGTGAGTAACG
>NZ_JONT01000009.1 GCF_000711975.1 Desulfofalx alkaliphila DSM 12257
GTCGTCCTATGGGCTGGGGCCGAAAAGGTCTAAAAGCCATGGCAGAACTGCGGGCATATACCAGCAGTGGTGGAAAAGTTAAATTGGAACATTTAAAACGGCTGTGTAATAATACTTATAGTCTAGGCAAAGCTGGTACAGCCAAGATGTGCAATATTTATAAACAGACACAGGAACAATTTAAGAATGTGACGATATTAAACCGCGGGAAAGTAATACCTATGTTTCGATGTTTAAAAGGTATACAGCATGGGTCATTTAAAATCTAAAAACCAAGATGAGTGGTCGGAAAGAAATATCCTACAAAAAGTTGACACCGTCCGGGCGTGGCAAAAAGTTGACAGTGGAACATTAAAGGGGTAAAATTTTTGTTATTATGACTTTTAAAATATGGTGATGATATTGTCGGAGGTGTTGGAATTGAAGGAATTTGCGTATAACATTATTGATACCACCATTGTGGATCAATTGGCAGAAAAGCTGGAAGAGGAGGGGGCAAGCCCCGGTGAGGTTTTTAAGTTTAAGATAGATCTGGTGAATTTTCAAAATTTCGTCCAGTCCAGCTTAGATAAAGGATTTGAGCAAGTTGATGAGCTGGACATTGAAAAATATAAAGAGTTTTTAAAGACAGATATAGCTTTTCCCGAGTTGGTGGGGCGCCGCTTAGAGAATGTGCGCATTGCAATGGAAAAGTTGAAAGAGATTTCATAGGGCAAGAAAATATTGACATGTTTAGATAAGAGGCATATAATATAAATTAGCAAAACTTAATAAAGCGTAACCTTCGGGGATCGGTGAAATTCCGTACCGGCGGTAAGGCTAATAAGCTAAGCCCGCGAGCCTATTTTAAGGCAGATTCGGTGAAATTCCGAAGCCGACAGTAAAGTCTGGATGGGAGAAGGTGTATTTAAAGGTGTCTTATGGCTTTTAAGTACGCATATACTATTTTTTGCAAACACCCTTTGTTTAAGTGTTGTCTTTTTTAAACCCCCGAATGAAAAACGGGGGTTTTTGTAATTTACTGGGGGGATGATATGTTAAGTGACCGGCATTTTATGAAAGAGGCATTGCAGTTAGCCGCTAAGGCGGAGGGCTATACCAGTCCCAACCCCATGGTGGGGGCAGTGGTGGTTAAAAACAATATGGTTGTGGGTAAAGGTTATCATCAAAGGGCAGGTAGTCCCCACGCTGAGGTTCATGCCTTACGGGAGGCCGGTGACCAAGCAAGGGGTGCAACCTTATATGTAACCTTAGAACCATGCTGCCATTATGGGCGAACCCCTCCCTGTACCGAAGCTATTAAAGCGGCGGGGATTAGAAAAGTGGTGGTGGCCATGACAGATCCAAACCCCAAGGTGGCAGGCAAAGGGATAGAAATATTAAAAGAAGCAGGCATAGAAGTGGTTTCAGGGGTGTTGGAAGAAGAGGCTGCCAGGCTTAATGAAATATTTTTAAAATACATCTCCCATAATAAACCCTTAGTTGCCTTAAAGGCCGCAGTGAGTCTTGACGGAAAAATTGCCACCTCAACTGGGGAATCCCAATGGATTACCGGCAGTGAGTCCAGGAATTATGCCCATGTACTAAGGCATAGGTACGATGCCATTTTGGTAGGGGTAAATACAGTGCTCATTGATAATCCTTCCCTTACCACCAGGTTGCCTGAAGGAAAAGGCCTTGATCCAATTCGTGTTGTACTTGACAGTAAATGCCGTACACCTTTAAATGCAAAAGTTATTAATCAACCGTCCAATGCCCGGACCATTATTGTCACCACCAAGGCTGCCCCAAGGGATAGAATTAAGGCTTTGGAAGCGGCCGGTGCTGAGGTGATAGTGGCGGAGGATCATAATGGTAGAGTAAGCATACCGGATCTGCTGGAGCATCTGGGACGGCGGCAAATTACCGGTTTGCTGGTTGAGGGTGGCGCCGGTGTTCATGGCTCCTTTTTAGAAGCCAAAGCAGTGGATAAGGTATACTGGTTTATAGCACCAATGATAATTGGTGGCGTCAATGCCCCGGGTGCAGTGGGAGGGGAAGGTGTAAAAAGTTTAACCGATGCAATGCGAATTAAACACCTTACACTGCACCGTTTTGGCCCGGATATATGTGTAGAGGGCTACACTGACCAGGGAGGTGAAAAACTATTTTTACCGGAATTGTAGAGGAAATCGGTACCGTAAGAGGCATTACCAAGGGTGCCGACTCTGCCAAGATTCACATTAATGCACGGCTTGTCTTGGAAGATATCAAACTGGGTGACAGCATTGCGGTAAACGGTGTTTGCCTGACAGCCACCGCCTTTGACAGTGAAAGTTTTGTTGCCGACGCCATGGCTGAAACCTTGGCCAAAACCAATCTTGCTAAACTGGCTCCAGGGGATAAAGTAAATTTAGAGAGGGCCCTGCGACTGGGAGACAGACTTGGGGGGCATCTGGTAACTGGACACGTGGACGGGGTGGGGACAATAGCAAAGATTGAGCAGCACGATATTGCTATCCTAATAACCGTTCAGGCACCGCCCGCTGTCATGCGCTATGTAATAAATAAGGGCTCGGTGGCCATTGACGGGACCAGTTTAACGGTGGTGGATTATAGCGAAGAAAGGTTTCGGGTATCCTTAATACCCCATACCGCATCCCACACCATACTGGGCAGCAAAAAGATCGGAGATCCCGTCAACCTGGAGGGTGATGTACTGGGGAAATACATAGAGAGATTAATGGAGCAGCGTCAAAGTGAGAAAACAGAAAGTCCAAGGATGACCATGGACTTTTTAGCCAGACATGGATTTGCTTAATACATCAAGGGGAGGTTGCATAATACATGGAATACAAATTTAACAGTGTGGAGGAAGCGCTGGAAGACATTAAACAGGGTAAAATGATTGTGGTGGTTGACGATGAGGATCGGGAAAACGAAGGTGACTTAGTTATGGCCGCTGAAAAGGTCACCCCGGAGGCAATAAACTTTATGGCCAGCTACGGTAAGGGTTTAATATGTTTGCCCATTGATGGCAAGCGATTAGATGAGTTGGATTTACCGGCCATGGTGACCAACAACACCGATCCCCACGGCACTGCCTTTACCGTTTCAATAGATGCCAAGCATACCACCACCGGTATATCTGCCCACGAGCGGGCCGATACTGTAAAGGCGGTGCTTGATCCCAACACCAAGCCGGAGGATTTGCGCAGACCCGGCCATATTTTCCCCTTGCGGGCAAAGGACGGCGGCGTGCTGCGCCGGGCGGGACACACCGAAGCGGCAGTGGATCTGGCCCGGTTGGCAAAAATGTACCCGGCCGGAGTTATCTGCGAGATTATGAAGGAAGACGGCACCATGGCTAGGGTGCCTGAGCTAATGGAGTTCTGTGCCCGCCATAACTTAAAAATAATTACAATTGCGGACTTGATAAAATACCGCCGCTACCATGAAAAACTGATTAAAAAAATTGACAGTGCAAAGCTGCCCACAAAATATGGCCACTTCACTGCAGTGGCTTATGAAAGTTTGCTAGATGGGAAAGGCCATATTGCACTGGTTAAAGGTGACTTAAAGAGCGTCGAGGCGCCCCTGGTTCGGGTGCATTCGGAGTGCCTCACCGGTGATGTATTTGGTTCCGCCCGCTGTGATTGTGGTGACCAACTGGCCACCGCCTTGCAGCAAATTGAACAGGAGGGAGTCGGCGTACTGCTGTACATGCGTCAGGAAGGCCGTGGCATTGGATTGTTAAATAAAATACGGGCCTATAGACTGCAAGATTTAGGGGCCGACACAGTGGAGGCAAATGAAGCCCTAGGATTTCCTGCAGACCTGCGCGATTACGGCCTGGGAGCTCAGATACTGGCTGACCTGGGTTTATCAAAGATACGCCTTTTAACTAACAACCCCCGCAAAATAGCAGGTTTAGAGGGACACGGTTTAAAGGTTGTAGGTAGGGTGCCGATAGTGATTAACCCCTGCGATACCAATAACTTTTATCTAAGCACTAAAAAAGAAAAGCTGGGCCACATGCTGGACTTCTCTGAGAAGAAAAAGGCCTAAGTCAGTGCAACTATTTCACAAGAGCACAAAGGCAGCCGGTTTATAAAAACTACGGCTTTTGCCCGGGTCTAGGCCTGAGGCAAGTCAGTTTTTTAAGTTTCATTGATGGTTGTTGTGCCCTAGAAAACAAATATATTTAGGAGGCTGAATTATGGGACGAGTGTATGAAGGACATTTAATAGGTGAAGGTTTAAAAATTGGTTTAGTGGTGGGGCGTTTTAACGAGTTTATCACCAGTAAATTGTTGTCGGGGGCCCTCGATGCACTTCAACGCCATGGTGTAGATGAAAATGACGTGGAAGTGGCCTGGGTGCCGGGAGCCTTTGAAATACCCTTGGTGGCAAAGAGCATGGTAAATAAACAAAAATATGATGCGGTTGTTTGCCTGGGTGCGGTAATTAGGGGCAGTACACCCCACTTTGACTACGTGGCAGCGGAAGTATCCAAAGGGGTGGCAAAAATAAGCCTGGATGCCGGTGTCCCTGTCATGTTCGGTGTGCTGACCACAGACACCATTGAGCAAGCCATTGAGCGTGCCGGTACCAAGGCCGGCAACAAGGGTTGGGAAGCGGCTGTCAACGCCATTGAAATGGCTAATTTAATGAAAAATCTAGACGGCATCAACCAAGGGTAGATGAATGGGGGGGTACCATGAACGGCAACAAACCCATTAAGAGCATGAAAGATGTGGCCGAGCTAAAATTTTCCACCACAGCCAGGCTGTTTTCTGCAGATAATGAAGAAATAATCCAAGGTTATACCACCGATATTTACTTCATAAAAACATTAGAGATACTTAACAGGCTGGGTTTAGAGGATACCCAGGTGGCCGCTGAAATATTTGCCAGCCGACCGGGTATAATGTGCGGCAGTGCAGAGGTAAAGAATTTGCTGCAGGGCACACCGGTGGAAATGTATGCCTTGCCCGAAGGTGAATATTTTGAGGCCCATGAAGTGGTGATGCGTATATTCGGGCAATACAGTAAATTTGGCATTTATGAGACTGCAATACTGGGTATGTTAGCCAGTTCCAGCGGTTGGGCCACGGCTGCCAGAGAGTGTGCCGATGCTGCCGGTGGCAGTGGCTTGATATGCTTTGGCTCCAGGCACGTACACCCTGCAGTATCTCCGGTAATGGAAAGGGCGGCGCTGGTGGGTGGGGTCACCGGGGCCAGCAATATAATGGGTGCTAAATATTTTGACATGGAACCCAGCGGAACCGTTCCCCATGCGGTGTTTCTTATTGTAGGAGATACTGTGGAAGTGGCAGAAGCTTATTATGAAAAAATGCCGCCGGGCTCCCCGGTCATAGTGCTGGTGGACACATTTAAAGATGAGGCGGAGGAGGCCCTGCGGGTTGCCCAGGCGCTGGGTACAAACTTAACGGGTATCAGGCTTGATACTCCGCGGGAGCGGGGAGGTGTTACACCCCATTTGGTAAAAGAGGTGCGCCTTAGACTAAATCAAGCGGGCTATGAACATGTGAGGATATTTGTTTCCGGGGGACTAAACCCGGACCGCATTAAATTATTAAAAGAAGCCGGCGCTGATGCCTTTGGGGTGGGAGGTTACATATCAGGGGCCAAGGCCATAAACATGACCATGGATCTAAAGGAAATAAACGGTAGGCCCATTGCCAAGCGAGGGCGCATACCGGGTCTTTCAGATACCACAAGGCTTGTTAAAATGATTTAAAGCATGGAATAAGTAATAAAATCCGAGGCCTTAGGCCTCGGATTTTATATTGCACGTTTAACCTTGCCGCTCCGGAGGCAACGAGTGCACACCAGAATGCGTCTTGGTGAACCGCCTACAACTATGCGAACACGCTGTAGATTGGGTTTCCATTTTCTTTTGGTACGTATATGGGAGTGGCTGTATTTATAACCTGTTATAACACCTTTACCGCATACATCGCATTTTCTGGCCATTGCGATACACCTCCTTTATATCCAACCAAAAAAATGATAAAATACTTCCAAAATCTCACTAGGTTAGTATATCACAAATAAAATTAAATTTAAAGCAATTTTATAAACTTTCAATGTAAACACCTTGACAGACCAGAGATAATACAAAGGGTTGATATTATGGCCTTAAATTACAATGACATTTTAAATAAACCGGTGCAGTATGTAAAGGGGGTTGGGCCCAAACGGGCCGCCGCCTTACAAAAACTAAATATATTTACTGCCGGCGATCTCTTATATCATTTTCCTCGCAGCTACCAAGACCGAACTAAAATACTGCCTGTCCACAGCTATGGCGACGGGCAAGTTGCCACTGTCTTGGGCAGGGTGTTGCACGCCCAAGAAATTAAACCCCGCCGTGGGCTAACCATAGTAAAACTGGCCATAGACGACGGCCACGGTGTTTTTTACGCAGTGTGGTTTAATCAGAAATATGTGATAAAACAATACCCTCCGGGAACAACATTGCTGTTAACCGGCAAGGTAGATCGCCGGTTTGGCGGAAAAGTACAACTGCAGGTTTTGGACAGTGAGATTGCCGATGAACCGGAACAGGCAGTGCATGGGGGAAGAATAGTACCTGTTTACGCCCTTACAGAGGGCATCAGTCAAAAAATAATGAGGACGATAATACACAAGGCCTTGGAGCAGACCACACAATTACAGGAATATATTCCGCTGACCATTTTGGAAAAATATCGTTTGCCGGCCTTGGTTAAATCACTGAGGGATATACATTTTCCCGAAGATGATAAGGGTGTACACCAAGCCAGGCGCAGGTTTATTTTTGAAGAATTATTCTTGTTTCAACTGGCCCTGGCCCAAAAAAGACAAGGCTTAAAAAGGATTCCAAAGTCCCATAGCTACAGCCAAGGGGAAGGCCCTTTGGTAAAAAAATTTCTTAAAAACCTGCCCTTTGAACCCACAGCAGATCAAATTAAGGTGTGGGGCGAGATAATGCAAGACCTGGACAGCCCTTACCCCATGAATCGTTTACTGCAGGGTGATGTGGGGGCCGGAAAAACACTGATCAGCGCCCTGGTGTTAATTAAAGCTGCTGAAGGGGGCCTGCAGGGTGCAATGATGGCCCCCACCGAAATACTGGCGGAACAACACTACATGGGTCTGTCTAAGTGGTTAACTGACTTAGGCATTAGCGTTGAAATTCTTACCAGCAGCACAAAGAAAGCCAAACGGGAAGAAATACTGGCCGGCCTTTCCCGGGGTGACATACAGGTGCTGCTCGGCACCCACGCTCTGATACAAGAGGTGGTTGAATTTAAAAACCTGGGGGCGGTGGTGGTGGATGAACAGCACCGCTTTGGTGTAAAACAAAGACAGGCCTTGCAGTATAAAGGTAAGCTACCGGATATGCTGGTGATGACAGCCACACCGATACCACGGTCGCTGGCCCTGACGGTATATGGTGACTTGGATTTATCCGTCATCTATAGCCTGCCTCCGGGACGAAAGCCCATAAAAACCTATCATGTGACCCACAGAGCGCTGCCCGAAGTATACCGGCTGATCATAAAAGAGGTGCAGCAGGGGCGTCAGGCCTATATAGTATGCCCTTTGGTGGAAGAGTCCGATTCGCTGGATGTGCAGTCTGCTGTGGACCTGGCTGAAGAATTGTCCCAAGGCCCCTTACGACACTTGAGCTTGGGCCTGATGCACGGCCGCCTCAGTGCCGATGAAAAGGAAGCTGTCATGGACCGGTTTCGTGCAGGAAGTATTGATGTATTGGTTTCCACCACAGTAATAGAGGTGGGTGTGGATGTGCCAAATGCCACTGTGATGGTGGTTATTGACGCTGATCGATTTGGCTTAGCCCAGCTGCATCAGTTAAGGGGGCGGGTAGGACGCGGTTCCCAACGGTCCTATTGCGTTTTAGTGTCAAACCCTAAAACCGAAGAGGGCAGGCAGCGTATGGCTGCCATGGTGAATACAAGTGATGGCTTTGCCCTGGCGGAAGAAGATTTGCGTTTGCGGGGGCCGGGGGAATTCTTTGGAATTAAACAATCGGGTCTGCCGGATTTTAAAATTGCCGATCTTATACGGGATCGACAAGCCATGGAGTGTGCCCGTCAAGAGGCAAATCACCTTGTCCGGCATGATCCCCATTTAACAATGCCTCAACATCAGCTACTTAACCGACAAATGCAGCACAGGTTTTCTAAAAAAGCATTTCACTCCACCTAATAAGGTACTTGCCTAGAGGTTAAATATGTTAGCATAAGGGCCAATTTTGATGTTCATAATAAATTATGAACACAAAAAAGCCCATTACACCAATTTCATAACAGAGGTGTTCCCAACCGCACCTCGAATGCTGGGCGCGCTCAATGAGGTTGGTGTAGAACAAGCGGACTTCTTATTGTCCGCTTGTTCCTTATGATGGACATATTGGACAAGGCTATTTTTCTAATGTAGATAGGTGCTATATTCTTCAGCATCTATTCCTTTATGAAGGGCTGCAGATAAGCCGCCGGCAATTACCTTGGCGGTGTTATGGATTAACATATCCACTTCCTTGGGTGTGACCATTAAATTCCCTCCAAAGGGTGCCAAGATATCGTTTAGTACCCCCTGAACGGCATCCTGTTGATAGGCCTGATAGATTTGTGGGTTAGTTTTAAACTGTGCGAACAGTCGTTCAATGGCGTCGGAAGCAATTAAGGCGGCGTGCACCACCATGGGAACACCCACCGCAATTACCGGTACCCCCATTGTTTCTTGATTAATCCCTGCCCGCTTATTGCCTACTCCGCTGCCCGGCGCTATGCCCGTGTCGGCAATTTGAATGGTGGTGGCAATGCGTTCTACACTGCGGGAAGCCAGGGAATCAATGGCTATTACCAGCTCCGGTTTAACATTTTCAACGATGCCCTTAATAATTTCCGCTGTTTCAATGCCGGTTACCCCCAATACACCCGGTGCAATTGCACTTACCGGGCGCATTCCTTCCCTGATTTCACTGGGTGCATAGTTAAAGATATGCCTTGTGACTAAAACTTGATCCACAACCTGGGGTCCTAGGGCATCCGGTGTGGCATTGCGGTTTCCTAAACCCACTATCAATACATTTGATTCCTGGGGCAGTTCAAATAACCTTCCCAAATGCTCGGCTAACACCTGAACTATCTGTTGATGAACCTCTCTGTTGTTATCGGTTAGTGACGGTGCTTCTATGGTAATGTAATTTCCCTGGGGCTTTCCCATAATTTCCTCGGCAGATTTTTCTACGATTTTTACCGTGCTCACCACTGCATGGTCATAGGTTTCTCTGTCAACTACTACCCCAGGGATTTCTTCACCCAATTGGCCGCGCACAACTTCCCTTGCTTCTAAAGCTAAATCTAAAGTAATGCCAAAGTGAGAAAGAAAATTTTTACTTAAGGTCAACGGTACACCCTCCCAATTATATTGCTACCTTAGTTTTTCCCATCAAGGACAAATTATACAGTTTTTAGCAAATGAACACTAAATAAATCGATTTTTTGGGTATGATATGTTATAATAAAAGTTGGTTAAGAAGGGAAGGTTTTCTTTTGAGGGTAATAGCCGGCACTGCAAAAAAAATGATATTAAAGAGCCCCCGGGGTGAAAAAACACGCCCCACCGCAGACCGGGTAAAGGAAGCAGTATTTAATATATTGGCAGACAGAATTATAGATTGTAATTTTTTAGATTTGTTTGCCGGCACGGGCAGCATTGCCATTGAGGCACTGAGCAGGGGAGCGGCACATGCTGTGCTGGTGGAAAAAGATCGGCCCACGGTGGCAATAATAAAAGAAAATCTACAGCGTACCAAACTCTTTCAAAGGGCCGAAATTTTACATTGCGACGTATTCTCGGCAATGAAAACCCTATATCAAAATAATAAAAATTTTGATATTATCTACATAGACCCACCCTATTACAAGGGATACTACCAAAAAGTACTAAATGAAGTATTTAATTGCCATCTGTTATCACCTAAAGGGGTGGTGGTAGTTGAAAGCAGCACCCAACACCTACCGCCGGAAACAGTTGCAGATTTATTAAGGATAAGAACACAAAGATATGGAGATACAACCATTAATTTTTACCAATTAACCTAGTACTATGGAGGCAGAAAAAGACTATGCGTATTGCAGTATACCCGGGAAGTTTTGACCCCATTCATTACGGGCACCTAGACATAATTGAACGGGCATCGGTGCTGTATGACAAACTGGTGGTTGCGGTGGCCACCAATCCTAAAAAAAAGCCGCTCTTTGACACCCAAGAACGGATAGAATTATTAAAGATGGTGCTAAAGGATTTTGACAATGTTTACATAGAATCGTTCGAAGGTTTAACGGTAAATTATGCCTTAAAGCAAGGGGCCCAAGTTGTGGTCAGAGGGTTGAGGGCGATAACAGATTTTGAAAATGAGTTTGTTTTTGCACTTACCAATAAAAAATTGGAACCCAGGGTGGAAACCATATACCTAATGACCCGCTCGGAATACTCTTTTATAAGCTCCAGCGGCGTTAAAGAGGTTGCTTACTACGGCGGCAATATAAGTGATATGGTACCGTCCATTGTAGCTGATAAGTTGCATCAAAAGTATGATGATGCTTTAAAATAAGGGAGGGAGAGAATATGGAGCTCCTTAGTATACTAAATGAATTAGAGGAATTTGTTGAAGAATGTCCCAGGGTGCCCTTAAGCAAAAAGATTATGGTGGATGAAAATAAACTTTTTGACTACATAGATCGGATACGTACCACCTTGCCTGATGAGGTGAGACAAGCTAAACTTCTGATAAAAGAACGTGAAAAGGTACTCAGCGAATCAAAACGCGAGGCCCAATTACTGATGGAGGATGTACAGCGGCAGATAGAAAAAAAGGCTGATGAAAGTGAAATTGTGGAAGTGGCAAACAGAAGGGCCCAGGAAATAGTTAAACAGGCTGAAGAAATGGCTGCAGAAATACGCTTAGGCGCCAAGGAATATGCTGATGAAATATTAGAAAAGATGGAAGGTCATCTTGATAGACTAATTAACCAAGTAAGGTCCGGAAGGGATGAATTACAAAGAATGAAGTGATAAAACAGGTCCAGCGACCTGTTTTATTTTTATAAAATTAATAGGGCGCAAAGCGCCCTATTATGGTTACTTTAATTTATCGATGATCTGACGCCAGTCCACATATTTTTCTATATTCTCCAGGGCCACCTTAATTACACTCTCATTTTCCGGCTTAATGCGATTAGAAACCTCTGTCATCCGTTCAATGGTGGTAAAGGTATCGTAATGCACTAAAATTACCGGCACCTCTTTTTCGCTGGCCTTGGCAATTACCTTTACATCGGGATACAGGCCGCCGGTTAATATTAAGACAGAGGTGTCTGTTTCCAGGGCTGCCAAGGCCAGGTCAGCCCGGTCGCCACCTGTTACCACTGCCTTGTTGGCTGCCCTGCGCAGGTAGCCCAAGGCGCTTTCTATTGTCATGGCGCCAACGATGGAGTCTTCCACCGGTCTGTCTAATTTATCTTCTCCGGTAAGTATTTCACCACCCAGTACTTCATAGTACTGCTCTACGGTGGGTGCATTTAACTCCGGCCGCTGGGGAACGATGCCCAGGGTGTCAAAGCCGTTATCTGTCAACAGACGTCTGTATACCCCTTCTGTTTTTGCCAGTATTTGCCTGGGCACATTGTAAAATACATTGCCCACCACAGGGATGTCATGGGCTTTAAAATAACGGTTGAAAAACATTGCTTGATCCATAGAAAAATCATTTTTTAGCCTAATCATGTAGAGTGTGGCTGCATTAAAGTCATGGGCCAGCGAAGGGGCATCTAGGTTAATACTGGCCATGGCATGGGGAAATATTGCTCCGTCAATAAGAACAAGATCCGCATCCTTAGAGACAACTTCAAAGGCACTTTGAATTTTTTTTGCTAAATTAGAGGATTGCTGAAAACGAGTTAAATAAAAGGGGCTGGTGGTACAGGGTACAATAATATCTAAAGGAGTATCCATGCCCAGCACCTTTTTCATTAAAATACCGTCTTCGTCTGCAGTGGAACCTGAGGCCGTGGTAATACCAATGGGTTTAAAATAGCTTACCTTATAACCTTCTGCCTGCAGTTTCAGCCCTAGGCCCACTGCCATTGCAGTCTTTGCACTTCCCGCTGTACCTGTGATATAGAGGTTTTGCATTTAATTACCACCTCACGATATAGTTATTTTAATATCTATTGCAGATAAGCCCTGTTCATAGGCAAATATGGGGTTGATATCCATTTCCGCAATTTCAGGAAAGTCGGTGACTAATTTGGCCACCCTGCCAATTACGTCTATTACAGCTGCTATATCCACCGGCCTTTGTCCCCGGTAACCCTTAATTAAGGTGTAAGCTTTAGTTTCAGCGATCATGGCTTGAATTTCTGCGGCTGTAATACCGGAAGCCAACCGGAAAGAAACATCCTTAATTAAATTCACATATATACCACCCAGACCAAAGGCGATCATGGGGCCGAATTGCACATCCCTTGTCATGCCAATTATAAGTTCGGTACCCTGGGGCATCATTTTCTGTACATCTACACCGTAAGGCAGTACATCCGGCAGGTAGCGCTGCACATTATCCATTATCTGAAAAAACCCTTCTTCCACTTTTTTGGGGGTGTCTAAATCCAGCAACACCCCGCCAACATCTGTTTTGTGCATTATCTTTGGTGACGCAACCTTTAAAACCACTGGATAGCCAATTTCCTCCGCTAATTTAAGGGCTTCTTCGGCGGTGGTGGCTAACTTTATAGTTGCGGTGGAAATGCCGTAGGCTTTGGCCACTTCGTATGTTTCATCACCCAATAAAACCCTGCGACCGTCGCGAAAGACATCGTAAAACACTGCTTTTACTGCCTTTCTATCCACATCTTGGTAGTCTAAGGGTTCATCTTCTTCAAACAAAGATTCCTGCACTTGCCCGTACTTTGTTAAACCACTTAAGCTGTAAATGGCCGGTTCGGGAAAAGTATAGTTAGGAATGCCGGCACTTTTAACAATTTTACTTCCTTCTTCCAAACCGGGGCCACCCATGAAGGATGTGAATATGGGTTTTTGGGGGTATTTTTTATGCAAATTTACAATGGTATTGGCTATCACAAGGGGATCGGTCAATGCCGTGGGGCAAACCAGCACCACCACACTGTCCACGTTGTCATCCAACAGAACTTTTTCCAGTGCAAAATGATACCTTTGGTCATCGGCATCACCTAAAACATCCACCGGGTTGTATATGTTAGCGGCTGCCGGCAGAAAGGCCCGCAATTGATCAAGGGTTTCTTTAGAAAAGCGGGCCATGGTCAGATCATGGTGTTCCACTGCGTCGGTGGCTATAATACCAGGGCCACCGGCGTTGGTAACCACTGCCACCCGTCTGCCCTTGGGAATTGGCTGATATGAAAAGGCCATGGCTAAGTCAAACAATTCAGTCATGGTACGAGCACGGATTATTCCCGATTGTTCAAAGGATATTTGGTAGGCCAGGTCGCTTCCCGCCAAAGCACCGGTGTGAGAGGAAGCCGCTTGGGCACCGGCCTGACTGGTGCCTGACTTAAATATAATAATCGGCTTCTTGCGGCTGGCACCCTTGGCCACCTCCAAGAAGTTTTGCCCGTCGGTTACATCCTCAATATATGCCAAAATAACGTCGGTATATGGATCGTCTGCCAATGCATTAATAAAATCTGCTTCGTTTAACTGGCCCTTGTTCCCTAAGCTGATAACCCGAGAAAAACCGATACCGGTGGATAGGCTCCAATCTACGATAGAGATCAACATTGCTCCGCTTTGGGATATAAAGGCGATGTTTCCTTTTTTCGGGGCAGCGGCAGAGAAAGTGGCATTTATTGGAACGATGGTATCCATGACACCGACACAGTTCGGTCCCATCATATTAATGCCATACCTGTTGGCGGTACTGACTAATTGTTTTTCTAACTCTAAGCCCTCAGTGCCAACTTCTTTAAAACCGGCACTTAGTACAATCAGGTTTTTTATACCTAACCTGCCGGCTTCTTCTGCAATATCTAAACTGTACTTGGCAGGAACTGCTAGGATTGCCATATCGATAGGTTGATTTACTTCAGAAAGTGACTTGTAACATTTTAAGCCTTCGATGTCCTTGGCCTTAGGGTTAACGGGGTAAACATTACCTTGAAAACCGCTGGCTAGGATGTTTTTCACCACTGCATTGCCAATTTTACCCGGCGTGGCGGAAGCTCCAACTATGGCAACGGAAGTGGGGTTAAAAAAACTGGATAAATCGGCCAAATCTATCACCTACCTTATACTCAGAAGTCAAGTCCATTATATTCCGGGCTGTAAACCGGTGTCAATGAATCCTGTGGGGCAAGTCTTGTGTGTAAAAAAGGACTTTGCCTAACACAAAGTCCTTTAAAAAAACTATATCAGTTCCGCTGTTTCCTTTGCGATCATTAATTCTTCGTTGGTGGGTACCACCATGGCCAACACCTTCGAGCCTTCTTTGCTGATAATGGCTTCCTTACCGCGGCAGTTGTTTTTATCATTGTCAAGCTCTAATCCAAGGTAAGACATATTTTGCAATATATCCCTGCGCTGGTCTATGCCGTTTTCACCAATTCCTCCGGTAAAGGCCACAACGTCTACTCCGCCCATGGCTGCACTGAAGGCACCGATGGCCTTCTTTACACTGTAATTAAAGGTATTAAGGGCCAGAATAGCCCGTTGGTTCCCTTTTTCGGCAGCCTCTTCCAGGTCTCTAAAATCGCTGCTTAAGCCGGATATGCCCAGAACACCGCTTTGTTTGTTAAGTAAGGTGCTCACTTCCGCCGCACTGAAATTTTCCTTTTTCATAATAAAGGGAATTATTGCCGGATCAATATCGCCGGAGCGAGTGCCCATGGGTACTCCTGCCAGAGGTGTAAAGCCCATGGTGGTATCAACGGACTTTCCTTGATCCACTGCAGTGATGCTGGAACCGTTACCCAGGTGGCAGACAATAATCTTTAGCTGGCCAATTGGTTTGCCCAGTATTTCGGCAACCCGGTTGGACACATATTTGTGAGAGGTGCCGTGAAAACCGTATTTGCGGATTTGCAGCCTTTCATAATATTCATAGGGTAGGGCATAGGTATAGGCGTAGTCAGGCAAAGTTTGATGGAAGGCGGTATCAAATACGGCAACCTGTGGTGCATGGGGCAATAATGCCTGACAAGTTTTTATACCTAAGACATTTGGTGGGTTATGTAGAGGTGCCAAGTCAAATAAAGATTCCAAGACCTTTAACACTTCATCATCAATAACAACCGCCCGATTGAATTTTTCTCCTCCGTGTACCACCCGGTGGCCAACGGCGCTAATTTGAGACATATCCCCAATGGCACCGTGTTCTTTATCGGTTATTAAATTAAATATTTGCTGAATGGCTTCTTTATGGTCCGCCAGGTCTTTTTCCAACTTGAATTTACCGCCACCGTTTAATTGCTGTTTTATTTTAGAACCGGGTATACCTATTCTCTCTGCAATACCTGTGACCAGCGATTTGTTTTCCTTTATGTCTATTACTTGATATTTTACCGACGAACTACCACAATTAATAACCAAAATAAGCAATTACAATTCCTCCTCACTATAAATATATTGGTGGCCCACCCCAGAGGTTGGGGTTTGTTATGTAACAAATATTAACCCGGGTTAATGCCTTAACCCAGGTTAATAAATTATATCCAATGAGACGGTATAAGACCAGTACTATTTATTTAGTATTTCCGAGATATGGCCGCGATGAATATAGGCATTTAGGATGTCGCCGTTTCTTAAACCGACTGCGTTGGCTTCATCTGTGTCCACGTGCATTTCTGTTTTGTAATTATCACTTACCCTTACCAAAACGTCACCAAAAATAATTCCCCGGGGCCCCTTTGCCCGCACGCTGACCTTATCGCCGTTCTTTAATCCCAGCTGTTGGGCATCGGAAGAGTGCATGTGTATATGACGGGCAGCAACAATGGCTCCTTCTTTAAGGGTGACCGTTCCCTTTGGCCCAACAATGGTGATAGGTGCAGAACCTGCCAGGTCGCCGGAGTCCCTGAGGGGTGCTTTTATTCCCAGCTTAAAACTGTCGGTTACAGTGATCTCAGCTTGGGTCTGTTTGCGGGCCGGACCCAGCACACGAACTTTTTCAAGGACACCCTTGGGCCCCACCAGCATTACTGTTTCTTCACAGGCATATTGGTTAGGTTGTGACAGCTCTTTTGCCTTAGTTAATTGGTAGTTGGGACCGAACAGTTGTTCAATATCTTCTTCTGAGAGGTGAACGTGGCGGTTGGAAATTCCTACGGTAACCTCAAAAATCTCGGGTTTAATAACCGACAATCGGTTGCTGTCTTCTTCCTTTGCCTCGGGCATTTCTTTTACGGTTACTTTATTTTTGATATTTTCATTAAGCATAGCCTCACCAACCCCTTTAAAATATTTTACCCCAACTTCTGTTGGGTAATTTATATAATTTTGAATAACGGTTAAATAATTTGGTACGATGGTCTGACCGGAACCATAAAAAAATACTAAATGCTGTTTTATGTCATTACTTTAATTATGAACCAGTGATTTTTCTTTGTCAATACTTATGAAAAGTATCCGTATTATTAGAAATTTTAATATTTTGCTAACTTAATCGGTGACCTTAGCTTTGTTTGCCGCTTTTAGCTATCCTTTGTCTGCCATTATTAGGTATGAGTTTAAATTATTGCCCAATGCAGAAGGGTTCACCTGGCTTTTAGGTCTATTTTCTTACCACTTTAATCACCGAAACTATTAATTGATACAGCAGTCCCATTACAAGGACAGCCGTTATTATTAGAAGGAATATTTTAAAATAATGCCATGTATGGAGCCAGGGGGAGGTATGAACTATTGTTATTGGTGACAGTGCGGCGGTATCTATCCATCCCTTGGCCACTGGATCCAGCCACTGCCAAAGTATATAGGTATAAATGCCGGCCACTACTGAATGTGCTGTTCTGGCAATTATAAAGGGCAGCATGCCAAGGTCGGTATCAGCAATCATGCTGGCAACCTGGGCATGAATGGATAAGCCGCTCCATCCCAATATTATCGCCACTGCAATTAGTTGCTGCAAGAGCGGTGCCGTGGCCTCGCTTGCCAGTTTTGTTCCCAGTGTTACCTCAAACAAACCGCTGGCTATGGCGGGAAATAAGCTTGCATCAAAACCTAGGGGCAGCAAAACCAAGGCAATTAAATCAGCCAGCAGATAGATTACCCCTATCTCAGTAAGTAAGCGAATAATAACCGCAAACAGAATAATAAAGCCGCCTATTTTAAGTAAATTGTTAACGGAATTGGTTACTGCGTCACCGATAATCTTACCCAGGGGCCTTTTTTCTTCGGAGTGGATTTTTACTAACTCTTGGACAGCCTGACGAAAAGCAGGTCTTTGGCGGGGTGGGTTAAGCTTTTTTTCCGGGTCGCCATAGCGATAATATTTAAAAATAAAGCCCAAGGTTAGATTTGCCAAATAATGGGCCCCGGCAATTAAAAAACCCAATGAAGGGTTGCCAAACATGCCCACCCCCACAGCAACGAGCATGAAAAGGGGGCTGGAGTTATTGGTAAAACTCATCAAGCGCTCTGCCTCTACACGGGTACACATGCCCTTGCGTCTTAATTTTGCGGTGACCATTGAACCGATGGGACAACCTGAGGTAAAACCCACCACCATAACAAAGGAACCGCAGCCCGGCACGTTAAACAAGGGTCGCATCACAGGTTCCAATAAGGCTCCCATAAAGTGTATAATGCCCAGTGTTATTAACAGCTCTGAAACTATAAAAAAGGGAAGTAAAGAGGGAAACACTATATTCCACCAGGCCGATAGGCCGGCACTGGCACCGTCAAATACCACTTTAGGGTGTAGTATCATACTGAAAACAAAAATTATTACAGATATCATCCCTAAGATCTTAAACAGCTTTAAATTGGCTGCCAATAGATTTTTCTCTATTTTTTTTCGGAATAAAAGTAATAGGCAGGTAAATATTATTGCTATGGTAACCAGCAAAACTTCTTTCACCCCAATAATTAATACTCCATAATATATACATTTAATTGGTAGAAATTAGACCAATAACCGATATCAACGAAAATACCTTGACAAAAGTAACTGCAGTGAATATAATGATTTTTGTTAAATAAGAGGTGTTATTTTATGCGTGTTAATGTCTCTGACTTGAAACAGGCCACAGGTCACGAAAAAAAATACCGGTTGAAAAAGGAATTATCACCGCTAAAATCAAAGGACGGCACAATAGAATTTACCCAACCGGTTACGGTTTTGCTAAAGGCTGTCAACGCCGGTGCATATTTTGACCTGGCGGGGAATATAAGCACCGAAGTGAATTTGACCTGCGGGCGGTGTTTAGAACAGTATCGCTATCCCGTAGAAGCAGAGTTTAAAGAAAAATATTATTCAGTTGAAGTGGAAAGAAAGCTAGATGCAGATGATGATGAAGATGAGCATAGAGCATTTACCGGTGATAGTATTGATATTGAGCCAGAGGTGCGTAACAGTATTCAGTTGGAGCTGCCCATGCGCCGGGTTTGCCATGAGCATTGCAAAGGCTTGTGCTCCCAGTGCGGCACTAATTTAAATGAGCAGCAATGTCATTGTACAGAAGACGATATAGATCCCAGAATGGCTGTTTTACAGGAGTTATTGGAAAAGAAAAAGTAATTTAAAATTACTATATTAAAGTAATTATGATTTCAAGAGGGGGGTGTAAAACATGGGTGTACCTAAGCGCAAAAGATCTAAAGCCAGAAACAGACGTCGTAGGGCGGAGGTTATGAGAATAGAAGCCCCCAACCTAGTACGTTGTCCACAATGTCAAGAACTGGTCAGACCACACCACATGTGTTCAGAATGTGGTTACTATAAGGATAGAGTAGTAAGAGCAAATGAAGCGTAACAGAAAGACACCGTCCGGTGTCTTTTTTTTATTTATCCTTATATTTTCCGGGCTTGCATTTTTTAACATCTGCATCTATAATTAATTTTAGTACCAGGTACTAAATGAAGGTGATCTTTTGGTTAGGAAGAGCAGTGCCAGGAAAAAACGCCATAATAAGTTGGTGGAATACATAAGCAACAACCCCTTTTTAACTGACGAAGATCTGGCAGAAATACTGGGGGTCAGTGTACAAACCATTCGCCTTGATCGCAGCTACTTGGGCATTCCTGAACTCAGGGTGAGATTAAAACAGGCCGCAAGGGGCAATGCTCACAATGTGAAGTCAATGTCCTATGGGGAAGTTGTGGGCGAGCTGGTGGAAATTGAAGTGGGCAAAACCGGCAGCTCACTTTTAGCAATTAACGAAGATATGGTTTTTAAAAAGAATTTAATTGCCCGGGGGCACCATTTGTTTGCCCAGGCCAATTCCTTGGCGGTGGCAATTATAGATGCCACCACTGCGCTTACCGGCAATGCCAAGGTAACCTTTAGACAGCAGGTCTTGCTGGGTGAGCGGGTGTTAGCAAGGGCTGAAATAACCGGAAGACAGGAAAATCGATATAGGGTTACTGTTGTATCCACAGTGAAAAACAAGGTGGTTTTTGAGGGTATATTTACAATATTTGCCGTAGAAGAGGAGGCGGACTAAAGTTGAGAATAGCACTGGACGCCATGGGTGGGGACTATGCCCCCGTTGAAACAGTGAAGGGTGCCCTGCTTGCTGCGGAAGAACTTCAAGTGGAGATTATTTTGGTTGGCGATGGCCCTGTCATAGAGAATGAGTTAAAGGGAAACAGTGTTAACGGTTTAGTGAGTATTGAACATGCGCCGGAAGCAATCGGAATGGATGAAAACCCCGCATCGGCCGTTCGGAAGAAGCGCAATTCCAGCATTGTAATAGGTAATGGATTAGTTAAAAAAGGGGTTGCCGATGCGGTGGTTTCGGCCGGCAACACCGGTGCAGCCATGGCTTCATCGCTCTTTGGCCTGGGCAGGGTTAAGGGCATCGATCGACCGGCCATAGCCACTGTAATGCCCAGTGCAAAGGGACCCATGGTGCTGGTGGATGCCGGTGCTAACGTAGATTGTAAACCGCACCATTTGCAGCAATTTGCGGTGATGGGTTCGCTTTATGCAGAGAGGGTGCTGGGAATTGCTAAACCGCGGGTAGGTTTAATTAATATCGGTTCTGAGGAAGGTAAAGGTAATGAACTGACCCAGGCCGCCTATCCAATTCTAAAGGAAACCCCAAATCTTAACTTTATTGGCAATGTGGAAAGCCGAGAATTGCTGATGGGTAATTGCCAGGTTATGGTATGCGATGGCTTTGTAGGTAATGTACTTCTTAAGGCCAGTGAAGGGGTGGCCCTGGTCTTGATGGGAATGGTTAAGCAGGGTTTAGAACGGTTAGCATCTGAAGTTGATCCCCAAACTTTAGCAGCGGCAATGAAAGTAATTAAGCAACGCATGGATTACGCTGAATATGGCGGGGCACCCCTTTTGGGGGTAAATGGAGTAAGCATAGTCGGACATGGCAGTTCTAAGGCCCAGGCAATAAAAAATGCCATTCGCGTGGCTAAGGAATCGGTTGAGGGTGGCCTAGTGACAGCAATAGGTAAAAGCATCGGCATGATATCAAAGGGGGAGACATTATAGAATGGCAAGCCAACTGATCCAAGCCGGAATAATTGGTGTTGGCAGTTATGTACCTAATAAGGTGTTAACTAACAATGACCTTGAAAAAATTGTAAATACCAGTGATGAGTGGATTACAAGCCGAACAGGTATTAAAGAACGTAGGGTAGCTGAACCTGAACAGGCTGCATCGGATCTTGCCTTTGAGGCCGGCCGTAAGGCTTTAGAGCATGCCGGTCTTCCACCTGAGGAGATAGGATTAATAATTGTGGCCACCAGCACTCCGGATATGTTTTTTCCTTCCACGGCTTGTTTAGTTCAGGAAAAATTAAAATGTGTAAATGCCAGTGCCTTTGACTTGTCAGCGGCATGTACCGGCTTTATATATGCCTTAAATGTGGGCAAACAATTTATTAATACCGGCGCAGAAAAGTACGTCTTGGTAATTGGTGCTGAAGTCCTTACCCGAATAGTAAACTGGCAGGACCGCACCACCTGTGTCTTGTTCGGCGACGGGGCAGGTGCTGCGGTGTTAGGGCCGGTGCCCCAGGGAAGGGGCATTATATCGTCATATATGGCGGCTGAAGGGGCAGGGGCTTCCCTGCTGACGCTGCCGGGCTGTGGCTCAAGGATACCTTTAACCCCGCAATCAGTGGAGCAGGGCTTGCATTTCATATCCATGAAGGGCAAAGAGGTATATAAGTTTGCGGTGCGGGTGATGGAAGAAGGTACCCAAAGGGTGCTTCAACAGGCAGGTATGAAGGTGGAAGACCTTGATATGTATATCCCACACCAAGCAAACATTCGAATTATTGAGCATGCCGCTAAAAAGATTAAATTACCCATGGAAAAGGTTCTGGTAAATGTGGATAGGTATGGCAACACCAGCGCGGCTTCAGTGCCCCTGGCCCTTGATGAAGCAGTTAAACAGGGTAAAATTAAGTCCGGTGACAATGTCCTGCTAATTGGCTTTGGTGCAGGTCTTACCTGCGCCGCAGTACTGGTGCGTTGGGCTTAAAACTGAAAGGGGAGGAGGGAAAAAATGATCCACACTAAACTGTGTGACTTGCTTGATATTAAATATCCCATAATGCAAGGGGGTATGGCTTGGGTTTCCACCGCCGAACTGGCGGCTGCGGTTTCCGAGGCCGGTGGATTAGGCATCATAGGTTCCGGCCAGGCCCCACCGGAGTGGTTGGAAGAACAAATTGCAAAGGTGAAACAATATACAGATAAGCCCTTTGGGGTGAATGCAATGCTCATGTCCCCCTATGCGGATCAGGTGATGGATATTATTGCCAGGGAACGCGTACCTGTGGTGACTACCGGTGCCGGTAATCCCGGTAAGTATATACCGAAATTAAAGGAAGTAGGTACTAAAGTAATTCCGGTTATTCCTTCGGTGGCGCTGGCCCAGCGTATGGAACGTTCAGGCGTTGATGCGGTTATTGCCGAAGGCGGAGAGGCGGGCGGCCATATTGGGGAACTGGCTACCCTGCCCCTGGTACCCCAGGTGGTGGATGCGGTAAGCATTCCTGTTATTGCTGCCGGCGGTATTTTTGATGGACGTGGTTTGGTGGCGGCCCTGTCATTGGGTGCGGTGGGTGTACAGATGGGTACCCGCTTTATGTGTGCCACCGAATGCGTCATTCACGACAATGTAAAAAAATTACTGATTAAAGCTAAGGATCGTGACACCATTGTAACCGGCCGCAGTACAGGGCATCCGGTAAGAATTATTAAAAATAAACTTGCCAAAAGGTTTGACGAACTGGAGAAGTTATCTACACCCCCCGAGGAATTGGAAAAACTGGGTGTTGGCAAACTGCGGGCGGCTATGGTTGAGGGCGATGTGGAATATGGCTCGGTGATGGCCGGCCAAGTCTGTGGCATGTTGAAAAAGGTGCAGCCGGCCAAGGAAATAATTGAAGAAGTGATTAGCGGGGCTGAATTGCTGCTAGAGAGTTTGCCCCGAAGGAGGGTCAAGTAATTTTGTCAGTGGCATTTGTGTTTCCCGGCCAGGGTTCACAGTACGTGGGCATGGGTAAAGATTTATACCGGCAATATCCTGAAGTCAGGGAATTGTTTGAAGAGGCCAGCCATGTACTTAATTTTGATGTTGCAAAACTATGCTTTGAAGGCCCCAAAGAGCAGCTAAATCAAACCATGTATACCCAGCCGGTGCTACTAACAGTCAGCCTGGGGGCAGCCTTAGCACTGAATGTCAAATCCGACAAAGGCATTGCCCCTGCAGTGGCGGCGGGGCACAGTCTGGGTGAGTATTCGGCATTGGTTTATGCCGGGGCATTATCCTTTGCCGATGCGGTCCGCTTGGTTCATCTAAGGGGTAAGTATATGCAGCAAGAGGCACCCCCGGGTACCGGTGGGATGGTTGCCCTTTTAGGTTTAGACCGATTGACGGTAAACGATATTTGTGTGCGTGTTTCCGGGGCAGGCCACACCGTTGAGGCTGTAAATTACAATTGCCCGGGGCAGGTGGTTATTGCCGGCACCCAAGAGGGCCTTCAGGCGGCCGGCGATTTAGCAAAAGAGGCCGGTGCCCGCCGCTGTGTACCCTTGGCAGTCAGTGGCCCATTTCACTCCAGCCTAATGCGCCCGGCCAGTGAAAGGTTAGCCCATGATATTGAACAGGTTACTATTAAGGACTTAAATATACCGGTGGTATCCAATGTTACCGGTGATTATGTGCGCACCGCCCCACAGGTGAAAGAGGAGTTGGTGAAGCAAGTATACAGCCCGGTGCGCTGGGAGGACAGCATAGGCCGTATGCATAAAGACGGCTGTGACACCTTTATTGAGCTAGGTCCGGGTAAAGTTTTAAGTGGTTTGATAAAAAAGACCGTTAAGGGTGCACTTGTATTTAATGTGGAAGATATTGGATCGCTAGAAAAAGTCCTTGCACAACTTAAGGAGGTTGGCTAAAATGGTTCTTGATGGTAAAGTTGCCATTGTAACCGGTTCATCCCGGGGAATTGGCAGGGCAGTGGCTCTTGCATTGGCAAAGGCGGGAGCCAATGTGGTGGTGAATTATGCCGGCAGGGCAGATGCAGCCAACCAAACCGCTGCTGAAATCGAACAGCTGGGCCGTAGGGCGCTGGTTATTAAAGCCGATGTGGCCGATACAGAGCAGGTTAAGTCAATGGTAGATGAAACCCTGAAAGAACTGGGGCGCCTTGATATATTGGTGAATAACGCCGGCATCACAAGGGATAACTTAATTATGAGAATGAAAGACCAAGATTGGGATGCAGTGTTAAATACTAATTTAAAGGGAGCTTTTAACTGCTGTCGGGCTGTGGCCAGGCCCATGCTGAAATCAAAGGGCGGCCGCATTGTCAACATTAGCTCGGTGGTAGGTTTGATGGGTAATGCCGGCCAGGTAAACTATTCTGCCGCCAAGGCCGGTATCATTGGCTTGACAAAAACCCTGGCCGCTGAATTGGGCTCACGCAAGATTACGGTTAATGCCGTTGCGCCTGGTTTTATCACCACGGAAATGACCGATGGATTGCCGCCGGAGGTGAAAGAGCGGCTAATTGAACGGGTGCCCCTGGGGCGACTGGGTGCACCAGAGGAAATTGCCGATACAGTAACTTTTCTCTGTGGCCCGGCTGCGGGATACATAACCGGTCAAGTAATTGCAGTTGACGGTGGCATGACCACTGTCATGAAATAAGGTCGGAATTCACAGACTTTTGGAAGGGGGGTGAATGGTTTGTCAGATTATTTTGAAAAAATAAAAGAAATAATTGTAGACCAACTGGGTGTTGAAGCAGATCAAGTTACTCTTAATAGTGCTTTTGTGGATGATCTGGGTGCAGACTCCCTGGATATAGTTGAATTGGTGATGGCACTGGAGGAAGAGTTTGACATGCAGATTCCCGATGAGGAAGCGGAAAAAATCCGTACAGTGGGAGATGCTGTAAAGTACATTCAGGAAAATGAATAAGTTAGGAATTATACCTGTGTCAAAAGTCCCGGGGGGTGACCGCGGGACTTTTTTGGAATATTGTGGGAGGTGCAATTTTTTGAGTAAACGGGTAGTTGTTACCGGTATGGGTGTGATTTCCCCGGTGGGCACGGGGTTGGAAAAATTTTGGTCATCCTTAACCGGTGGAGTATCCGGTATTGACAGAATAACCAGATTTGACCCATCGGACTATAACACCCAAATTGCCGGTGAGGTAAAGGATTTTACAGCCACTGATTATCTTGAGAAAAAAGAAGCCCGCCGCATGGACAAGTTTTCTCAGTTTGCGGTGGCTGCAACGGGCATGGCAATAAAGGACGCCAATATGGACTTTGAGAAAATAAAAAAGGACCGCGTGGGGGTTATTATCGGTTCGGGTATCGGGGGAATGGAAACACTTTGGGATCAGGCCCAGGTGCTGCAAAATAAGGGTCCTGGCAGAATAAGTCCCTTTTTAGTGCCCATGATGATTGCCAATATGGGTGCCGGCCAGGTGGCTATCACCTACGGTTTGCAGGGTCCCAATATCACCGCCATTACTGCTTGTGCCTCCAGTAATAACGCCATAGGGGATGCCTTCAAGTTGCTACAAAGGGGCGGTGCTGACGCGGTGATTACCGGCGGAACGGAAGCCCCCATTACAGCTTTAAGTGTTGCCGGTTTTTGTGCAATGAAGGCCATGAGCACCCGCAATGATGAGCCACAAAAGGCCAGCAGGCCCTTTGACAGTGAACGGGACGGTTTTGTGATGGGCGAAGGGGCCGGCATACTGGTTTTGGAAACCTTGGAGCATGCCAAGGCCAGAGGGGCCAGAATTTACGCTGAGATAGTGGGGTATGGCAGTACCTGTGATGCCTACCATATAACTGCACCTGACCCCAAGGGTGAAGGGGCGGCAAGGGCGATGAAAATGGCACTGGAAGACGGTAATATCAGTATCGACGAAGTTGATTACATCAATGCCCATGGCACTTCAACGCCACTGAACGATAGGCTGGAAACCATGGCCATTAAAAGTGTATTTGGTGAACGGGCCGGCAAAATTGCCATAAGTTCCACTAAGTCCATGACCGGCCACCTATTGGGTGCAGCAGGGGGAGTGGAGGCGGTGGCTTGCGTATTGTCCATAGTTCATGGTATTATTCCGCCCACCATTAATTATGAACACCCTGACCCGGATTGTGACCTTGATTACGTACCCAATAAAGCCAGAAAGCGGGAAGTAAATGTTGCTCTTTCTAATAACCTAGGATTTGGGGGCCACAACGTCACCATTGCTTTTAAAAAATATCAGGAATAAAAGTCAGGTGATTTAATGCACAAAACCAGCATGTATATTGCAAAACTGCAGCGACGGCTGGGTATATCTTGGACAGATCCTGCATTGTTGTACCAGGCCCTAACCCATAGCTCTTGTGCCCATGAAAATAGGCATTTGGCGCTAACCCACAACCAGCGCCTGGAGTTTTTAGGTGATGCTGTTTTGGAACTGGTTATTAGTGAGTACCTTTATAATACTTACCCTAAACGCAGTGAAGGGGAATTAACTAAACTACGGGCGGCGGTTGTGTGTGAGCCCTCCTTGGCTAAGGTGGCCAAAGAACTAAATTTAGGGCAATGTTTGCGGATGGGCCGTGGGGAAGAACGTTCCGGCGGCAGGGAGCGTCCCAGTATACTGGCTGATGCCTTTGAAGCCCTACTGGGGGCTGTGTACCTGGATAAGGGTTTGGAAGTTGTACGCCAAATTATACTGAAAGAAATGGCGGTAATAATAAAAGATGTAACCGAAGGCAGGTTAGAGCGGGATTTTAAAACAGAACTACAAGAATATTTACAACAATATTCACCGGATCCGGTAAATTACGTTATAATTAAGGAAGAAGGCCCAGATCATGATAAGATCTTTACTGCTGCAGTGATATATCGTGGTAAAGAAATTGGCCAAGGCGTGGGACATTCTAAAAAAGAAGCAGAGCAGCGGGCAGCTAAAGAGGCACTGGGAAGTATAACTTTAAATAAACCTAAGCCCAGGGGTAGTCGTCGCAGGGATAGGAAAAATATAAGCCGTAAGTAAAGGGCGCCCGGTTACGGGCGCCTCTAAATTGTTAAGGACAGACAAAGGGGTTTAAAAGGTGCTTAAACGACTTGAAATACAGGGTTTTAAATCCTTTGCTGAAAAAGTACATATAGATTTCAAACCCGGCTTAACAGTTATTGTGGGGCCCAATGGCAGTGGAAAGAGTAATATTACCGATGCAATTAATTGGGCATTGGGGGAACATCGGGCCAGTGCTTTACGGGGTACAAGGATGGAAGAAGTTATTTTTGCCGGCAGTGATAGGCTAAAGGCAGTGGGTATGGGTGAAGTGTCTGTCACCTTGGACAACAAAAAGGGTATTTTTGCCTTGGACTATTCCGAAGTGACCATTACCCGGAGAATTTTTCGTTCCGGTGAAAGTCAGTTTTTTATTAATAAAGTACCCTGCCGTTTAAAGGATATTCATAGCCTGTTAATGGACACCGGCATCGGTAAAGGTGCCTATGCCATTATTGGCCAGGGCAAGGTGGAGGAAATCTTGCACAGTAAGGCAGAGGAAAGGCGGACAATAATTGAAGAGGCAGCGGGGATAGTAAAATACCGTCATCGTAAGGAGGAAGCCCTTGCCAAGCTGGCAAAAACCCAACAGGACTTGGTGCGGTTATCTGACATCATATCCGAATTGTCTGACCGTTTAGCACCTTTAAAAGAAGAGGCAGAGAAGGCAAAGCTGTGGCGCCGGTACGTGGGTGAGCGCCGCCGGCTGGAATTGGGTTTGCTGGCCGGAGAACTGGAAGCTGTGGAAATAAAACTTTCCCAAATTGAACAGCAGCTAAGGCAGGCTGGGGATAATAATGCCGTCGGCGGTCAAACCCAGCAAGATATTTTGCAATTGGAGCAGCAAATAAAAGCCAAGAAGGAGCAATATGAACAGTATCGCAATGAATATGCCGGCATTAGGTCCGAGATCCAACGAACAGAGAGTTTCCTTGACTTTCTAAAGGAAAGGATGACCGGCGGCAGGCAGGATTATCAGCGCTTGCTGCAGAAAAAGGCTATAGCTGAGGAGCGGCTGTACCGCCTGGCCCAAGAGGATAAAGAGGAACATCAGCGGCTGCAGCAACTAACTGTTTCGGTGCAGCCCAGCGAACGGCAATTAATGGACATTAGCAGCCAATTAAAGAGATTAACTGACGGAGTTAGGGAAAAGGAAGTGGCCATAGAAAAGGGCAAGGCCAAGCTAATTGAATTGATGAACGCCTCTGCCCAGGGAAAGGCGCAGCTGCAGCGGGCAGAAGAACGTAAAATTGCTGCCGAGAGAAGGCTTTCTCATTTGCGCCGGGTTATTGGCGAGGCCAGGGAGGAACAGTTACAAACCAAGGATGAACTAAATAATTTCCAAAGGGAAATTGCTGAACTAAATGACAAAATAAAATCAAATGAACAAAAGCTGTCTGCCCAAGAAAAAGAACGCCAGGTAATAAAAGAACTGCTCCACAGTGAGCAGGAAAAAATTCGCCACTGTAAAGAAGAGTTATCCCGTTGGCAGTCAAAGTTACATATGCTGGTGGAATCCCAAAGGTCATACCTGGGTTACCAAAGGGGGGTCAGGGAGCTCTTACTGGCCCTGAAGGCCGGAAAGGTGCAGTTACATGGAATTTGCGGTACCGTGGCTGAATTAATACAGGTGCCCCACCATTTAGAATTGGCGGTGGAAACGGTTTTGGGGGGAGCGCTACAGCAACTGGTTACCAATACCGATGTGGATGCACGCAAGGTGATTGAGTATTTAAAGGCAAATAAACTTGGAAGAGTTACCTTTTTGCCCTTAAATACCTTAAGGCCGCAAAAGAGGCATCCCCTGGAGAAGCAGGCATTGGCCATGCCCGGGGTGATGGGGGTGGCTGCTGATTTAATAGAATATCAACCCCAATATGGCATAGTGGCGGAATTTTTGTTGGGCAAGGTGCTGGTGGTAGAAAATATTGACTTTGCACTGAAGGTGGCTAAGGCAAGTGACCAGCGCTTACGGCTGGTGACCCTGGAAGGGGAATACTTGCACCCAGGGGGTTCACTTACCGGCGGCAGTCCGCCGGCGCAAAACCGGGGCCTATTAAAAAATCGCAGGGAAAAGCGGGAATGTGAACTGCGGGTGCAGCAATTACAAAGACAGTTAACTGAATATGCTGCTGAAGAGGACAAGTTAACAAATACTTTAAAACAGCTTGAAGAGAGCATTGACCTTTTGCGGGACCGGGTGATGACACAAAAAATTTCACTGGCCGGCAAAACACAGCAGTTAGTTCAGCTGCGGGAAAGGCTGAACCGTACCAAGGCCCAAAGCCAAGACAGCGACTATGAAATAAATAACCTGGAAATGGAAATAGCTAACCAAGATGAGGCCCAGCAAAGGGCTGCCCATTTGGTGGCGGTGTCAGAGGGAGAACTTACAAAAGTCCAGGCTGAAATACTTACTCACCAAGAGCAATTAAAAGATATAAAAGAAAAAATTCAGAGCTTAGAAAAACAATTTACCTCCACAAAGGTAACCTTGGCAGAAGTCAAGCAAGAGCAGGAAGGAATTAAAAAATTATTATCAAGACTAGATGCTGAAAAAGAGCAGTGCCGCAATGAAATCAATTCTTTAAACAAAGAAAGCGAACAAATAAAGCGCAAGAGCGAACAGTTGGAGCAGGACCTTGAGCAAAAAAACAAACAGTTAAGGCAACATAAAGAGCAGGAGGGGCATTTAAGCACTATTTTAAGCAAGACCGAAAATGAGATACAGCAGTTGACAGAGCAGTTGGAAGCCCTGCGGCGGCAGCTGCAAGTTGAGGAAGAACAATTGCGCAAACAGCAGCAAATGGTGCATAACTTACAGCTTCAGCAGGCACGTTTGGAGACTGAACGCCGGGGCCTGTTGGACAGATTGGAGCAGGATTATAACATCCATCAGCCGGAACAGTTAAAGCCCACTGACAATATGCGCCGGTGTAAGGCCCGAATTCTTGAATTGCGCAATTTGATAGAAGAAATGGGGCAAGTAAATCCGGTGGCAGAGGATGAGTACAAGCAATTGCAAGGGCGTCATAATTATTTACTTCACCAGCAGCAGGATATAGAACAGAGCAAACAGTCACTGCAGCAGCTGATTGAAGAAATGGATACTTTAATGGCGCAAAAGTTTACCGGTGCCTTTAAGAAAATTGAAAGGGAATTTGGACTGGTTTTCAAAGAACTTTTTGGGGGCGGTTACGCAAGCATCCGCATGGTGGGAGATGATCCCCTCACGGCAGGTATTGAAATAGTGGCCCAACCGCCGGGAAAAAAGATGCAAAATATCGGTTTATTATCGGGCGGTGAAAGGTCTTTAACTGCCATAGCCCTGTTATTTGCCATTTTAAAAATCAGCCCCAGCCCCTTTTGCATACTGGATGAAATTGAAGCAGCCTTGGACGAGGCAAATGTTGATCGCTTTGCTGATTATTTACTTAAACTAAGTGAAACCATCCAGTTTGTGGTGGTCAGTCACCGCAAGGGCACCATGGAGCGGGCAGAAATTCTGTATGGGGTGACTATGGATAACCGGGGAACCTCAAAAATATTTTCCATTGAAATGTCAAGGGCAGAATCTGCCGCTTCTCAGCTGGAAGAGGCAACATAAAAGGAGGGTCTAATATGGGTTTTTTTAATCGTTTAAAAGAGGGTTTATCTAAAACCCGTAAGAGTTTTGTGGAAAAGGTGGAACAAATTGTAGTTGGCCGCAAGAGTATTGATGAAGACCTCTATGAAGAATTAGAAGAGGCATTGATCCAGGCCGATGTGGGTGTCACCACTGCCATTGATCTGGTGGAACGGGTAAGGGAGGGTGTTAGGTTTCGAAAAATTAAAGATGCATCCAAATTAAAGGATATTTTTCAGGAGGAATTGGAGCGTGTCATTGGCAATCAAACAGCTCCGGTTAATATTAACCCAGACGGATTAACGGTAATTTTGGTGGTGGGGGTAAACGGTGTCGGTAAAACCACCACCATTGGAAAACTGGCCCACTATTATAAAAACCAAGGCAAAAAGGTGATGTTGGCCGCAGGTGATACCTTCCGGGCGGCAGCCATCGATCAAATAGAAATATGGAGCAACAGGGTAGGGGTGGAATTAATTAAACATAGCGAAGGCGCTGATCCCGGGGCAGTTGCCTATGATGCCGTTCAAGCCGCCAAGTCAAGGAAAAGTGACATTTTACTGATAGATACGGCGGGCAGACTGCACACCAAAAGCAATTTAATGGAGGAACTGAAAAAAATACACCGCATTGTAAACAGGGAGATTCCCGATGCACCCCACGAAACGCTCTTGGTGTTAGATGCCACCACCGGTCAAAATGCCATCAGCCAAGCTAAAATATTTGGCGAGGCCGTCAATGTTACCGGTATAGCCCTTACAAAGCTGGACGGTACCGCCAAGGGCGGGGTTGTGGTGGCCATTAAAAACAGTTTGCGGATACCGGTTAAATTCATCGGCGTCGGAGAAGGAATGGATGATTTACAACCCTTTGCCCCCCAACAATTTGTGGCTGCTCTGTATGGGTTGGAGGAAGAAGAATAATTGACAAGGGATAAAAATTTTTGGCATTACCCACGTCTTGTTGCAGTGACATGCATGTGGGCCGGTGCCTTTGTGGCGGCAAGATATACAGTGGAAGATCTTCCCCCCTTTACGGTGGCCTTTTTGCGATTTGCCATGGCCGCGGCCTTGCTGTGGGCTCTCCTATTGCTAACTGAGAGGCCCCGGGTTAAGGTGAAATCCAATCACTGGCCCTTGATGATCCTATTGGGTGCCACCGGGATTTTTACATATAATGCACTGTTTTTTATCAGTTTGCAATACACCACTGCAATCAACGGCTCCTTGATTGTTGCCTCTAATCCGGTGGTGACCACCTTGATGGCTGTTATTATACTGCGGGAAGCCGTTGCCGGCCGTCAGGTGGTGGGAATATTTGTCTCCTTTACAGGGGTAGCCATGGTGGTAAGCGGGGGGAATCCGGACCTCCTGTTGAATATGACCTTTAACCGGGGAGATTTAATTATGTTGGGCGCTCCCCTTGCCTGGGCCTTATACTCTGTTTTTGGGAAAAAGGTTATGGACTACTATTCTCCACTTATGGCCACTACCTATGCCTGTGTAATTGGGGCCGTAATTCTGTTTCCCTTTGCCCTCTGGGAAGGACACAGCTGGTGGACCATATCCCCTGCCGCATGGGGTGCCATAGCTTATATGGCAGTTTTTGCTTCGGTAATCGGCTTTTTCTGGTGGTACCGCGGGGTTAAGGCTTTGGGGGCCGGCCGCGCTTCAATTTTTATTAATCTTGTTCCCCTGTGGACCATGGTGCAGGCGGGCATAATTCTGCAGGAAAGTATTGCTCTGCCCCAATTAATGGGGGCGGGATTAATAATATCGGGTGTATACCTGACCACCGGAAGGCTCAGTGTAAAAAGGGAACAAGTGGCGTTAAAGAATGATATTTAAGAATATAAATTGACAGCGGTGTATTTTTTACACCGCTGTCATTATTATGCCCGTTCAATTCTCACTGCGCATACCTTTAGGGACGGTATTTTAGAGACAGGGTCACGCTTAGGGTTGGTCAATTGGTTGATGGGCACCGCAGGGAAGTGGAAGGAAGAAAACACCGTTCCCGCTGGCGTGGTATCGGTTATTTTCACCGTGACTGTTACGGACCCGCGGCGGGAAATTACCCTGGCTCTGTCGCCGTCTTTTAATTTCAACTGTTCCGCATCAGCGGGGTTTATTTCTAAAAGTTCTTGGGGGCAATGCTCTTTTAGCATACTTACCCTACCGCTCATTGTGCCGGTGTGGTAGTGATATAAGCGTCTGCCGGTGTTTAGCAGCAGCGGGTACTCACTGTCTATGGTTTCTGTAGGCGGCAAATATTCCACCGGGTGGAATTTTCCCAATCCCCGGATGAATTTGCCTTGGTGCAGGGTAGGTGTGCCCGGGTGTTCCTTATTGGGGCAGGGCCATTGCAATCCACCGCTCTCCAAGCGGGAATAAGATACTCCCCTGTAGGAGGGGATAAGGGCGGTGGCTTCCTCCATAATTTCTTCCGGTGTTTGATAATCCATTGTATAGCCCATTGCCTTTGCCAGCAGGCAAATTATTTCCCAGTCTGCCTTGCTGCTGCCCACCGGCTCTATTGCCTTTCGCACCCGCTGCACCCGGCGTTCGGTGTTGGTAAAGGTACCGTCTTTTTCAGCAAAACTTGCAGCGGGTAGAATAACATCGGCCATTTTTGCCGTTTCGGTAAGAAAAATATCCTGCACCACCAAAAAATCCAGCTGACTTAAGGCAGCTTCCACCTGCTTGGCATCGGCATCGGAAAGCACAGGGTTTTCTCCCATGATGTACATTGCCTTAATTTTACCCGACCCGGCACCCTCCATCATTTCGCCAATTGTTAATCCCGGTGTACCTGGCAAACCATGGACCTTCCAGGCGGTGGCAAATTCGTTTCTAATCTCCTTTGAGGTGATGGGCCGGTAACCGGGCAGCAGGTCGGGCAGTGCGCCCATGTCGCAGGCACCTTGTACGTTGTTCTGCCCCCGCAGTGGGTTTACTCCGCTGAATTTTTTACCCACCTGGCCGCACAGCAGTGCCAAATTGGCCACTGCCAAAACATTGTTGGTGCCATAGCTGTGCTGGGTGATGCCCATGGTGTAAAGTATCGTTGCGTTTTTAGCAGTGGCATAGTCCCGGGCCACCAGTTTGACTGTTTCGGCCGGGATGCCGGTCAGTTTTTCCACCCGCCGGGGGGTGTATTCCTTAACGGCTTGTTTAAAGGACTCAAAGTTTTCAGTGCCTTGGGCCACAAATTCTTTATTCCAAAGCTCTTCTTCAATAATAAGGTGGGCCAGGCCGTTTAGCAGTGCCACGTCACTGCCTGGCTTCAATGGCAAATGATAATGGGCCAATTGAGCAAGTTCAGTTTTCCGCGGATCCACCACTGCCAGTTTTGCGCCCTGGCGCAGGGCCTTTTTCACCTGAAGGCCAATGATGGGGTGGGTTTCGGTGGTGTTTGTGCCCAGGGCCAATATGAAGTTTGCACCGGCTATGTCACTGATGCTGTTGGTCATTGCCCCGCTGCCAAATGCTGCCGCCAGACCGGCGACGGTGGGGGCGTGTCAGAGGCGGGCACAGTGGTCAATGTTATTTGTGCCGAGTACCGCCCTGGTAAATTTTTGCAGCAGATAGTTCTCTTCATTGGTGCAGCGGGCGGAACTTAGCACAGCCAAAGAGTCTGCACCATATGCCTTTTTAATGGAGCTTAATCTCTTTGCCACCAATGAAATGGCCTCATCCCAACCGGCTTCCACAAAGCGCCCATTTTTTTTAATGAGTGGGCTTTTTAAACGATCCGGGTGATTAATAAAACGATAGCCAAAACGACCCTTTACGCATAGGGCCAGCCCGTTAACTTCACCGTCACAGGAAGTGACCCCAACAACCCGGTTATCTTTGACGTTCAATTCCAAACCGCATCCAACACCACAGTAGGGGCAGATTGTTTTAGTCTTTCTCACTTCCCAGCTGCGGACCCTGCTGCGAAAGTCCTTTTCCTGCAGTGCTCCCACAGGGCATACTGCCACACAATTTCCGCAAAATACACATTCTGACCGGCCAAGGGATTTATCCATGGCTGTTGCAATTTTGGTGTCGGTACCCCGGTAGGCAAAATCTATCACCGTGTTGCCTTGTATCTCTGTGCACACGGCCACACACTTGCCGCAAAGAATACATTTGTTCATATCCCTAACAATAAAGGGGTTGTCATCTTCAATGGGATATTTCTCTTTATTGCCTGAAAAACAGCTGCCTTTAACCTTGTACATGAAAGCGTAATCCTGCAGGCGGCATTGGCCGCTTTTACCGCAGGTGAGGCAGTCTTGGGGGTGACTAGCCAGCAATAACTCTATAATTGTTTTGCGGGCTTCAATTACTGCAGTTGAATCCGTCCAAACCGCCATGCCCTCCCACACCTTGGTGGCGCAGGATACCTTTAAATCCTTAACATTTTCAACTTCCACCACACAGATGCGGCAACAGGCTGAATTGGTTAATTCCTTTTGATGGCATAGGGTAGGGATAAAAATGTTTAGCTGTTTTGCTGCATCCAAAATGGTGCTGCCAACAGGTACGGTGACAGGGCGTCCATTGATTGTTAACGATACGGTTGACAAGATAATTCCTCCTTCAGCAGCACTATTTCTTGACTATGGCATTAAACTTGCACCTCTGCCTGCAGTTGTCACACTTAATACATTTGGCGGTATCAATGGCATGGGGCTTTTTCTTTTCACCGCCGATGGCCGCTACGGGACAAGAGCGGGCACATAGGCCGCAGCCGATACACTTGTCCCTTTCAATACTGTAAACCAATAAATTAGAACAAACACCGGCGGGGCACCGCTTATCAAATATGTGGGCTCGGTATTCATCAATAAAGTATTTTAGGGTGCTCAATACCGGGTTAGGGGCACTTTGACCCAATCCGCACAGGGAGGTGGAGCTAATTACCCTAGCCAATCGCTCCAACTGCTCCAAATGCTCCGGCTGTCCTCTGCCTTCACATATCCGGCTGAGGATATCTAACATGGCACCGGTTCCCTGCCGACAGGGGGTACACTTGCCGCAGGACTCTGCCTGGGTAAATTTTAAGAAAAACCGGGCCAGGTCTACCATACAGGTACCTTCATCCAGCACCACCAAACCACCTGAGCCCATCATGGCGCCCACCTCATTTAGCGACTGATAATCCACCGGCTTATCTAAATATTGTTCCGGTATGCAGCCCCCTGAGGGTCCGCCGGCCTGAACGGCTTTAAATTTCCGGTTGTTGAGAATGCCTCCGCCTATGTCAAAGATGATATGCCGCAGGCTTGTCCCCATGGGAACCTCCACCAGGCCGGTGTTTACTACCTGGCCGGTCAGTGAAAAAATTTTAGTGCCGCTACTGTTTGCAGTGCCGATGGTGGCGTATTCTTTGCCGCCCATCTGAATAATTTTGGGCACGTTGGCAAAGGTTTCCACGTTATTCAGTGTGGTGGGTTTTCCCCAGAGGCCTTTTTCGGTGGTGCGGCCTCTTTTGAATTTTGGCATACCCCGTTTGCCCTCTATGGATGCAATTAATGCGGTGCCTTCCCCGCATACAAAGGCTCCGGCACCGGCTTTAATTTTTATATGAAAGTTAAACCCGGTGTTTAAAATGTTATCTCCTAAAAAACCATGTTTGACCGCCTGGGAAATGGCAATATTTAGCCGCTTTATTGCCATTGGGTACTCGGCACGCACATAGATATAGCCCTTATCTGCACCGGTGGCGAAACCGCAGATGGCCATACCTTCCAGTACCGAGTGAGGATCACCTTCCAATATGCTGCGGTCCATAAATGCACCGGGGTCGCCTTCGTCGGCGTTGCAAACCACGTACCTCTGGTTGGTAATCTGGGCATTTAAGGCCCCCTGCCACTTTATACCGGTGGGGAAACCTGCACCGCCCCGGCCCCGCAGCCCTGAAGTTTTTATTTCATCCACCACCTCTTGTGGTGTCATGGCGGTCAGCACTTTTTTTAGTCCTTGATACCCCCCCACCGCCATGTAATCATTAATATCTTCCGGGTTGATTTTTCCACACTTGTCTAAAACTAATTTGTGCTGCAGACGGTAAAAGGGGATATTATCGTAACCGGCAACCGGTTGCCCCTTATTTTTATACAAGAGCTTGGCCACCGGCTGATTATTATATATTGATTTTAAAATAGCACTGACATCGGCTTCGGTAACCTTGGCGTAAAAAGTCTTATCCGGTTCGATGGTAACTATGGGACCTTGCTCACAAAAACCATGGCACCCAACGGGCTTTATTATTATTTTATCCTTTAGACCTTGTTTTTCTGCCTCGCTCTTTAGTAATTCCAATATTTTAAGTGAGCCGGAGGAGGTGCAGCCGCCGGTGCATACGCATACTGTTTTCTTCACCGCAATCTTCCTTTCGCCTGGCATTAGGGCCATGGGTTCATTTTTCTACATTCTTATTGAAACACATTTGAAAGACTTTGTTAAGTTATAAAACCACCGGGGGGTGGTTTTATAGTTGGCATTCCTTAATTACTTTGTTTTTTACAATGTCTATTAGCTTAACGGTGCCATCTTCTATTAAGGCTGCAGAATGAATGCCGTCCTTTGGCAGTGCTGTACTGCCGGGGTTGATTATAGTTAAATCATGGTACTTGGTAATACTTTTAATATGGGTGTGGCCGTAAATAAATATGTTGGCCTTAATTTTCTTGGCCATCTCAATATATTCACTGCTTTCTTTGGTAAAGCCATGGCATAAAAGTATTTTATAGCGATCTATATGTAAAAAGACATATGGGGTTTGGATGGGGTGATCAATGACCATTTGATCTACGTGGGCATCGCAGTTGCCCTGGGTAAAGACCATGTTATTCAGGGAATTAATTTTTTCTGCCAATTCCTTTGGATTATACCCTTGGGGCAGTGGGTTTCTGGGGCCGTGATACAAAATATCTCCCCCGTGAAGGATATAGCTGCAATCTCCCAAGGCTTTCAGTGCCATATTAAAGTACAGCAGGCTGCCGTGTGTGTCGCTGATTACTCCGATCTTCATAAAGTTTACCCTCCGAATTTATTTAATGTATCTTTATCAAGGTGGTCTTGGGCTGGGAAGCCCCCCATAATAAATTTGGTATAGGGCTACAAAATCCTTTTAATATGTTGGCTAATAAAAGAAAATATTAACCGGGAATTCATAAACCCGGCTTGGCTGCCGGTAATGAAATTGTTGGCAATATGAAAGGAAATTGTCGCCAACGGGGCGAATATTTGGTGAATAGGTAGGCATGCTATCTATAATTTTTAAATTGGAGGTATGTAAATGTCTGTTTCAATGGCAATCATTGGGGGAACAGGGGTATACGACCCCAACATCCTCTCAAATATTCGCGACGTAACAGTGGACACGCCTTACGGCCAGGTAACGGTGAAGGTGGGAGAGTACCAGGGGCGTGAGGTGGCTTTTATGAATCGTCACGGGGCCGGGCATTCGGTACCGCCACACTTAATTAATTACCGGGCTAACATTGCCGGTTTAAAAATTTTAGGGGTAAAAAGTATTTTGGCCACCGCTGCGGTGGGCTCCCTTAATACAGCCATGAAACCCGGGGACTTTGTTTTTGTAGATCAATTTTTAGATTTTACCAAATCACGGGTGCAGACCTTTTTTGAAGGGGGCGAGCAGGGGGTAATTCACGCAGACGTTACCGAGCCCTATTGTGCTGAAATGCGTAAGATAATGGCCCAGGTGGCTGAAAAGAATGGCTTAAGCTACCATCAGGGAGGGGTCTATGTAACCACCGAGGGGCCCCGGTTCGAAACACCGGCAGAGATTAAAATGTATCGTCAATTGGGTGGTGACCTGGTGGGTATGACCAGTGTGCCCGAGGTGGTGCTGGCCCGGGAGGCGGAGATGTGTTATGCCACCGTTTGCATGGTAACTAACTTTGCCGCCGGCATATCTCCCACTAACCTTACCCACCAAGAGGTTTTGGATGTGATGGCAGAAAATGCTGCAAACTTGCGGCAGTTAGCCATGGGCACCATGGCACTTTTAGCACCGGATCGACAGTGTACTTGTCACACTGCATTGGGTGGACCGATACATGAACTGCTGAAAGGATGATAGTCATTGAAAACAATGTTGTGGGAAGACGGGGCATTAAAAATACTTGATCAAACCAAATTGCCTGCGGTAACTGAGTATATAGTGGCAAGGGATGTAAAGACCGTTGCAGATGCCATTCGTCGGCTCAGTGTGCGGGGGGCACCGGCCATCGGCGCCGCTGCGGCCTACGGTGTGGTCATAGGGGCCAAGGCCATAAATGAGCCGGACCTAAATAAATTTATGGCTCAGTTAGAAAAGGTGGCAGTGGAACTGACCTCCACCCGCCCCACTGCGGTAAATTTACGGTGGGCAGTGGAGCGGATGTTAAACAAGGTAAGGGGACGCAGTGATTTAAGTACTGCTGACGCTAAGCAAATACTGTTGGAAGAGGCGCACAAAATCTTCTGTGAGGATTTAGAAGCCAATAGGCGGATGGGTGAACACGGCCAGCACTTAATACCCGACGGGGCCGGCATTATTACCCACTGCAATGCAGGGGCCCTGGCCACGGCCGGTTTTGGTACAGCCCTGGGGGTTATACGGGCAGCACACCGGGCCGGCAAAAAAATTCATGTTTACGCCGATGAAACCCGACCCTTGCTCCAGGGTGCGCGGTTAACGGCCTGGGAGATGAAACAGGAAGATATTCCTGTCACCTTAATTACAGACAACATGGCAGGTTACTTGATGTCCCAGGGAAAGGCGGACGTGGTAATTGTGGGGGCCGATCGGATTGCTGCCAACGGTGATGTGGCCAATAAAATTGGTACCTACAGTTTAGCTGTGCTGGCCCAAGCCCACGGCATCCCCTTTTATGTGGCCATTCCCCTTTCTACCTTAGATTTAAGTTTGCCATCGGGGGATCAAATACCCATTGAACAAAGGGCAGAGGATGAGGTAACTAGCTTTGGGGGCACCCAGGTGGCACCTGCCGGTGTTAAGGTGTGGAACCCGGCCTTTGATGTTACCCCTAACAGATTGGTCACTGCCATCATCACTGAGCGTGGTGTAGTGCGGCCGCCCTACAATGAAAATTTACGCCGCATTGTGGAAGAAGGGGACTATCTATCTGACGATATATGTATCGGGGCAAATCCCGCAAAATAGTACAGGAGGGTAAATATGCAAAATTACTTAGTTAGGGACATCAACCTGGCCCCCGAGGGGCGACTGAAAATAGATTGGGTCAGAGCTCATATGCCGGTACTTAATGCCATTCGGGAAGAATTTGTCCGGGAACAGCCCTTTAAAGGCTTGAAGATTGCAGTAAGCATTCACCTGGAGGCCAAAACCGCCTACCTGGCAGAGGTGTTGGCAGCAGGGGGGGCTGATGTTTCCATTTCCGGTTCTAACCCCTTGTCAACCCAAGACGACGTTGCTGCGGCCTTGGCCAAGGCCGGCATAAAAGTATATTCCTGGTACCGGGCCACCGATGAAGAATACAAAGATCATTTACTTAGAGTATTGGATAATAAGCCGGACCTTGTCATTGACGACGGGGGAGATTTGATACACCTCTTGCACACCGAGCGCAGGCATTTAATTGCTAACATTAAAGGCGGCTGTGAAGAAACCACCACCGGCGTGCTGAGGTTGCGCTCACTTGAACGGGAAGGTAAGCTGGGCTTTCCCATGATTGCCGTTAACGATGCTTACTGTAAGTATTTATTTGATAATCGCTATGGCACCGGGGAATCTGTTTGGTCGGGGATTATGCGCACCACCAATTTAATTACCGCCGGCAAAACTGCTGTGGTAATGGGCTACGGATGGTGTGGTAAAGGTATTGCCATGCGGGCAAAGGGCCTGGGCGCCAAAGTGATTGTCACCGAAATAGATCCGGTAAAGGCCATAGAAGCCCATATGGATGGCTTTACAGTGATGAACAGTTTAGAGGCAGCAAAACACGGCCATATATTTATTACAGCCACCGGATGTAAAGATGTGCTGCAAGGTGAGCACTATGAAGTGATGCAGGATGGGGCAATTATGTGTAACGCCGGTCATTTCGATGTGGAAGTTAATAAGCCACAATTAAAAGAAAGGGCAGTTAAGGTCCGCACAGTGCGCAAGGATATTGAAGAATATGAGATGGCCGACGGCCGCAGGCTTTACCTCTTGGCTGAAGGAAGGTTGGTTAACCTGGCTGCCGGTGACGGCCACCCTGCGGAGATTATGGATATGTCCTTTGCCCTGCAAGCCTTGTCTGCCAAATATGTGCTGGAACAGGCAGGTAGCTTAGAGAACCGGGTTTACGATGTTCCGGCAGAAATTGATGCCCGGGTGGCCAACATTAAACTGGAGTCCATGGGCATTAAAATTGATAAGCTCACACCCGAACAGGCAAAATATATCAATGCCTGGAATCATGCCCAGTAATCTGCTGATGTTGGGTGGTGCAAGTATTGGCAGTTAAATTGACGGTGGAAGAAGCCAGGGAAAAGGTAGCTAAAATGGGCCAAAAAATAGGTGCATCCAGTTTGGTGCTGGGCACCTGGGGAAATATTTCCTGTTATCTGCCCCAAGAAGAGCTGGTGGTCATTACCCCCAGCGGAGTGGCATACGAAAATATGAGGCCTGACATGACAGTGGTGGTAAATATAGACGGTGGGGTGGAAAAGGGAGAGCTAAGGCCTTCCAGTGAAATTAAAATCCACTTGGCCGTTTACAAGGAGCGGGCCGATATTGGAGCCATAGTTCATACGCACAGCATGTATGCCAGCGCCCTTGCGGTGTCAGGCATACCCATTCCACCCATATTGGAAGATATGGCTGCATTAATAGGCGGTGGGGTGCCGGTGGCAGAGTATGCCAGGGCCGGAAGCCGGCGGCTGGCTGAGAATGTAGCCAAGGTAATGGGAAAGACCAATGCGGTCTTAATGGCCAATCATGGGGTGCTGGCATTTGGTAGGGATTTACAGGAAGCAATGAATACCGCCGTGATGGTGGAAAGGTGTGCCCAAATATACGCCGTTGCCCTGCAAGTTGGCAAACCCACTGCCATAGATGAGGGTGATGTGCTTGCTTTAAGGCAGTTCTACCTTAACCAATATGGGCAAAGATAATATAGGGAGGTACATATGTGTCTAATATAATTATTAGAAATGCAGATATTGTCACCATGGATAAAGAGAGCGGCATTATATCAAAGGGTGAGATACATATATCGGACGGTACCATACAGTGGTTGGGCCAAGGGTCTTTGGCCCCTGAAGATTTTTCTGCCGATATAGAAATTGACGGCAGCGACATGGTGGCCATGCCCGGCTTTATAAACTGCCACACCCATGCGGCCATGACCCTATTGAGGGGTTATGCAGACGACCTGGAGCTGATGGAGTGGTTAAACGAAAAAATATGGCCCCTTGAAGCCAAATTAACCGGCGAAGATATTTATTATGGCAGTTTATTGGCCTGTATAGAGATGATAAAATCCGGCACCACCACCTTTGCGGACATGTACTTTTTCATGGATCAGGTTGCCAAGGCCACAGGTGAAAGCGGCATGAGGGCGGTATTATCCCGAGGTCTCATTGGCATTGCCCCCCATGGAATGCAAGCCCTGGAAGAAAACAAAGAGTTTATCAAACAGTATCACCTTTCTTCTGCCGGAAGGATTACCGCCATGTTCGGTGCCCACGCTCCGTACACCTGCCCCCCTGAATACTTGGAAAAGGTGATGGAAGCAGCCGATGAATTGAAGGTAGGTATACATATTCACCTGGCTGAGACCTTGACGGAACACCGGGATATTTTAAAGCAGTACGGAAAGACACCCATTCAACATGTGGACAGCCTGGGATTGTTTAATTACCATACCATTGGTGCCCATTGTGTGCATGTGGACGATACAGACATCAAAATACTGGCTGATAAAAATGTCGGTGTGGCACACAACCCGGAAAGCAACATGAAACTGGCCAGTGGCATAGCACCGGTCAATAAAATGATTCAGGCGGGCGTAACGGTGGGCTTGGGTACTGACGGTGCCTCCAGCAACAATAACCTTGACATGTTGGAAGAGATGCGCAGTGCCACACTGTTACAAAAGGTATCTACCATGGATCCCACTGTACTGCCGGCCTATGATGCACTGGAAATGGCCACGGCAAAGGGAGCCAAGGTGCTGGGCTTAGAGGAGCAGGTGGGCCGACTTAAACCGGGCATGCGGGCGGATTTGATACTGGTGGATTTTAACAAGCCGCACCTATACCCTAGGCACGATGTTTATGCCCACCTGGTATATGCAGCCCAAAGTTCCGATGTGGATACTGTAATTATAGACGGCCAATTGGTGATGCAGAACCGAAAGGTGCTTACCGTAGATGAAGAAGAGGTGCTAAGAAAAGTAAAAGAATGTACCGAAAGGCTAATATCCTAGAAATAAACTTGGCTTGGCACCATATAAGACTAGGCTAGCTTGCTGGCTTAGTCTTACAATGCTTTTAGGAAGCATTATTTAGTATTGAGGTTTCAGTGATACTGTTTAAGGGTAATGGGAATTTATGTCAACATTTTATAGTTTGGGAAGTCTTGTATTCGGTCTTATAGCATGGATTGTTCCATTTATGGCAATAAGCCGGTATAACGGAAAAACAAACAGTATGGTTTTTTGTCCCCTCAGCTTTAGCTGTTGTGCCATAGCGCTGGTTTTGCAAATATTTGAAATTAAGCACCGGGTACAGATTGAAGATTGGGCTGCAATTATGGATACAATTGGCCCATTGTCATGGGTGTCTGTGATACTTGTGGTAATAACAATTTTTCTTAATGTTATTGCAATCAATATTCGCAAAACAAACAATTAAATGTAATTAAACGTAATAAGCAAATTGCTCGCAAGCTCAACAAAAGCCCTGGGAGCAAAATAAGCACCAGCATATGCTGGTGCTATAATTTTTCTATTTTCAAAATTATGGAGACCGGAATTGTAGTGGCCCACGACCCTACCGGTCTTTATTTTCTTCTCAGGGAGTTAAATATTGTTTTAGCACTGGAAGTGGCTATGCTGATAAAACCTTTATGGGAGCTTAAAATATCCTCCAAGGCCCCTATAACCTTATCCAGTTGCTGATATTCCACAATAAGCGGTGGTTCTAAGCGAATTACATTGGGGTTGTTTAGGGTGTAGGCGGTGATAATACCGTGCTTATTAAGCAACTGCCCGGCAACTAAACTGCCCATGTACTCTTCTGAAAGCTTGTTAACCACACCTAAAGTAGCCTTTGTTGCAAATCCCTTGGGTTGGGCGAACTCTATGCCAATCAATAAGCCGCGGCCCCGCACATCGGCTAAGAGCGGATATTTTTCCTTTAAAACATTTAATTTGCCAATAAAATATTCACCCTTTTCCTTGGCTTGATTAACCAGATCTTCCTTGTACAAGGTTTCAATGGTGGACAGGGCGGCGGCGCAAGCCATGGTATTGCCGCCAAAGGTAGAGGTGTGCAGGGTTGCCTTTTCAATACTGCCATAGGCCCGTTGCCAAATTTCATCGGTGGTAACATATGCTCCGATGGGCATCATTCCTCCGCCTAAAGCTTTGGCCAGGCATAAAATATCGGGTACCACCTTTTCCTGCTCACAGGCAAACATAGTTCCCGTGCGTCCCATTCCTGTTTGCACCTCATCGGCAATAAACAGGGCGCCGTATTTATGGCAAAGTTCTTTGGCCTCAGCAAGGTAACCGGCAGGGGGTTCAATGATGCCGCCTTCACCTTGAATGGGTTCGGTGATAAATGCCGCAATGTCATTACTTTTAAGTAGGCCTCTTAGTGTATCCAAGTCGCCAAAGGGTACGGCGGTGCATCCTGTCAGCAGTGGTTGGAAGGTTTTTTGATACTTTTCTCTACCGGTGACAGATAATGCTCCCAAGGTTTTTCCGTGAAAGGCGCCGTGGCAGTACAGCACCTTATGTCTGCCCGTTGAAGCCCGGGCCAGCTTTAGGGCCCCTTCCACCGCCTCAGCGCCGCTGTTGCCAAAGAAGCAGCGCTGTAAATTACCGGGCGTGATGGCAGCCAGGTTAGCGGCCAGTGCCCCGGTTAGTGTATTTAAAGAGGCCTGTAAGATGTTGGGAATTCCCTTTACCCTTTCCAAGGCTTTAATAACGGCCGGATGGTTGTGTCCTAAATTCAGTGAACCGTAACCGCCTAAAAAGTCCAGATACTCTTTACCGTCACTGTCCCAAACACTGACGCCCTGGGCCCTTACATATTGGGAGTCGAAATTTAATAAACCCATCAGTGAAGCCAGGCTGGCATTAACATATTTTTTGTGTAAATTGCGAACTTCCTCTCGGTTTAGTGCCAATGCCTCTTCAAAACTGAGAAGATTTTCGGGAATCTTGTTTGTAGTCATAAATAAATTAACCTCCTGGGGAAAGTCTGACCCTTTTTTAATTCTGCCAAACATGGCCAATTTCCTTTAAATAAGTTTAAAGAAAGATTACTTGACAGCAGCCTCTTATTTCAGTAAAATCTTTGTGTAAAGTGCATTACCTTTATAGGCACGGAGGCCGAAATGGAAAAAGTCATTTGGATTACCCTACTGTTCGACTTTTACGGCCAACTGCTCACCGAGCGCCAGCAGCGCTTTGTTGAACTATACTATGGCCAAGATTTTTCCTTGGGCGAAATAGCTGAAGAGTACGGCGTTACCCGGCAAGCGGTACATGATACATTAAAAAGGGCTGAAAAAACACTTACCGGCTATGAGGAAAAATTGCAGTTGGTAAAAAAATTCATGGACGAGCGAAAAAAAATATCCGATGCACTGAAACTGCTCAGGGATTTCCGCCAGGACCAAAACCCCCATCATCTGGAAAAGATGGAAGATATATTAACCGAGATTAGTAGGCTGCACGAAGAGTAATGGGGTAAAGCAGGAGGTGCTGTTTGATGTTTCAAAGTCTGTCTGAAAGACTGCAGGCAACCTTTAAAAAACTAAAGGGCAAAGGTAACCTGACAGAAACCGATGTAAACGAGGCAATGCGTGAAGTGCGGGTGGCACTTTTAGAAGCGGACGTCAACTTTAAGGTTGTTAAAGAGTTTGTGGCGTCGGTAAAAGAAAAGGCCGTCGGCCAGGATGTGATGAGCAGTTTAACACCGGGACAGCAGGTAGTAAAAATAGTGCGGGATGAACTGGTAGAACTTTTAGGTGGCACCCAAAGCAAAATTAATTTGGCACCTAAGCCACCCACCGTATTAATGCTGGTGGGCCTGCAGGGTTCCGGAAAAACCACCACCTGTGGCAAGTTGGCCAACAACTTAAGGAAAGCTGGGCGCCGTCCACTTTTAGTTGCTGCCGATGTCTACCGTCCTGCTGCCATCAAACAACTTGAGGTGCTGGGCAAACAATTGGATATACCGGTGTTTTCCATGGGGCAGCAAAACCCCGTGGATATAGCTAAGGCAGCAATAGAAAACGCCAACAGCACCGGTCGCGACCTGGTAATAATAGACACCGCCGGCCGTCTGCACATCAATGAGGAATTGATGGCTGAATTGGAAGGGATTAAGGCTGCTGTCAAACCCCACGAGATACTGCTGGTGGTGGATGCCATGACAGGTCAGGATGCGGTTAATGTTGCAGAGTCATTTAACAATAAGTTGGGCCTTGACGGCATAGTAATGACCAAACTGGACGGGGATACCAGGGGCGGTGCGGCATTATCCGTTCGTAAGGTAACCGGAACACCTATAAAGTATGTGGGTGTAGGTGAAAAACTGGACGCCCTGGAGCCCTTCCATCCCGATCGTATGGCTGATCGTATATTGGGCATGGGTGATGTGTTAACTCTTATTGAGAAGGCCCAGGCCACCATGGATGCCGAGCAGGCGGCACAACTTTCCCATAAACTGAAGACGGCAGAATTTTCTCTGGAAGACTTCTTAGTCCAAATGCAGCAAGTAAGGAACATGGGCCCCCTGGATCAAATTTTAGGTATGATTCCGGGAATGAATAAACTAAAGGGGTTAAAAGATCAAATAGACGAAAAGGAACTGGTCTATGTGGAGGCAATTATAAGATCCATGACCCCCTATGAACGCCGGCATCCTGAAAAGATTAACGGCAGCAGAAGGAGAAGGATTGCTGCCGGCAGCGGTACAAAGGTACAGGATGTTAACCGCCTGTTAAAACAGTTTGAACAAACCCGCAAAATGTTTAAGCAAATAGGCAACATGGAAAAAAGTGTTAAGAAAGGGAAGAAAATTAGACTGCCCTTCCCTTTTTAAAGGTTAGTTATTAGTACATTATTTAAAGGAGGTGACATCTTTGGCAACTAAAATTCGCTTAAAAAGAATGGGTGCAAAAAAAGCTCCATTTTACCGTATAGTGGTGGCAGATTCACGTTTCCCCCGCGATGGTCGTTTCATTGAGGAAATTGGTTATTATGATCCTCTAAAAAAGCCCGTTGTTATCAAGGTTGATAAAGAAAAGGCACAGGACTGGCTTAAAAAGGGTGCCCAGCCCTCTGAAACAGTTAAATCTTTGTTTTATAAAGCCGGTGTGCTGGAGAAGGCTGCCGGTGAGGGTCAGCAATAGGGAGGGTGCTTAATAGTATGAAAGAATTAGTTGAAATTTTAGCCAAAGCCCTCGTTGACCAACCGGACAAGGTTGATGTCAAGGTGATTGAAAAAGAAAAAATAGTACAAATTGAGCTGAGAGTAGCCCCTGAAGATATGGGCAAGGTGATTGGTAAGCAAGGCAGAATAGCCCGGGCTATTCGTGCGGTGGTTAAAGCCGCTGCCACCAAGCAACGCAAGAAAGTATCAGTGGAAATAGTATAAAAAGGGGGGCGAATGCCCCCTTTTCTTCTATTGTCAGTGTCTACTTAAAGGTTTTGGCTAAGGAAGGCGAAAAAAGTGCAGAGCATTACAATTACCAGACCGGTGGTCATCAAGGTGCGGGTAACAGAAGAATATAAACAGCTTGTGGCCGCTGAACTGCAAAGGGCAGTGCAGCGCCTTGATTTAGAGCTGCAGCAATTGGATTTTTACAAAAAAAAGTTGACAAGGGATGCAGCAAGACAGCATCTGGAGCAAATTGACAGCCAAATCAAGGAACGGCTACAAAAGAAACAAAGATTGCTGGACAGAATTAAAGAGATTGGAGGTCTGGTACCGGGCACCGAGGTGATACACGGCAGGGTAGAGAGTATGGTGGAAATCAAAGTGGGCGATGACTGGAACCAGGTAATGAATGTGGAAATACTGGTAGAAAACGGTAAGGTTTTAGAAATTAGACAAGGAGTTCACAACCCGAAGAAGGTTGAGGGTGATGATTAAATGGAGCAGCAGTACATTACCATTGGTGAGATAGTGAATACCCAGGGGCGTAAGGGTGAGGTTCGCCTGATACCACTAACCGACTTTTTAGATCGCTTTAATGACCTTGATGAATTACAAGTGTATTTAAAGGATAAGCGTTTTACTGTGCACCTTGAGGCTGTACGCAGGCATAAGAATTTTATTATTTTAAAGTTTAAAGGCATTGACGACATAAATGAGGCAGAAAAACTTAAAGGTGGATTGGCACAGATCACCAAAGACAAATTAGTACCACTGCCTGAAGGTAGTTATTATATATTTCAAATTGTCGGCTTAGATGTTTTCACCGAAAGCGGTGAAAAATTAGGTACAGTTACAGAGGTATTAAGGACCGGAGCCAACGACGTGTATGTAACAAAGCCACCGGTGGGCAAAGATATACTTATACCGGCTTTAAAGTCCGTGGTTAAAGAAATTAATATTGAAGCTAACCGTATGGTGGTGGAGCTTCCTGAAGGGTTGCTGGACACCTAATGCGTATAGATATATTAACACTATTTCCCGAGATGTTTGACGGCCCCATTAATACCAGCATACTAAAGCGGGCTAGGGATAACAAAATTATAAGTATTAATTTACACAACATTAGGGACTACTCCCAAAACAAGCACCGTACAGTGGATGACACTCCCTATGGCGGTGGCGCCGGTATGGTGATGCAGGCAGAGCCCATATTTAAAGCAATGGAAAAGCTAAACCAAGAGGGCAAGGCTGAGCGGGTAATCATGATGTGCCCCCAGGGCCGTACCTTTACTCAGCAGATGGCCAAAGAACTGGCCCAAGAAAAACATCTGGTGCTGCTGTGTGGTCATTATGAGGGTATAGACGAGCGAGTGAAGGAAAAACTGGTTACAGATGAAATATCCATTGGCGATTATGTACTTACCGGCGGGGAGCTGCCGGCCATGGTGGTGGTGGATGCAGTGGCCAGGATGATACCCGGGGTACTGGGTGAAATGGCCTCTGCCCAACAGGACTCCTTCTATCACGGTTTGTTGGATCATCCCCACTATACCAAACCCCGTGAATACCAAGGCCTTTCTGTTCCGGAAGTGCTCTTGTCCGGTCACCACAAAAATATTGACCGCTGGCGGCGTCGCCAGTCCCTGCTGCGCACCTTAGAAAGAAGACCGGATTTGCTGGAAAAAGCGGAATTAACGGCAGAAGACAGACAAGAATTGCAGCAGGTGATGGACACCCTGGGTAAAATATTAAATACCTGATTATGAATTATCGATTACTACAATTTGTTGCTCTTTAGGAATAATTATGTTATAATTACGCTTGTTGAATTACGGGTGGTCCGCTATCTTGATCACTAATTACCGATAAGATATGAACGCCTATGGGGAAGGGGGGACCAGCAATGAACCTCATTGATGCATTGGAAAAAGAGTATATCAAAACTGATATTCCTCAGTTTAAAGCCGGTGACACCGTAAGGGTACACGTAAAGGTTGTTGAGGGCAACCGGGAACGTATTCAGGTGTTTGAAGGTGTTGTTATCAGGCGCCGTGGCGGTGGACTTGGTGAAACTTTTACAGTACGTAGACTTTCTTACGGTGTTGGCGTAGAAAGAACTTTTCCCGTTCACAGCCAAAAGATTGATAAAATTGAAGTGGTGCGCCGTGGACGTGTAAGAAGGGCTAAACTGTACTACCTGCGTAAACTGCGCGGTAAAGCTGCCCGCATTAAAGAACTCAGATAGCAATGGGGAGGGACTGGCTCTTGTGGGCACAGTCCCTTTTTGAGTTTTGGGGGGGTTAAAAATTGAAAAACTATCACCGGGGGACCGGGGAGTCAGAATCTAATAAAGAACAAAAGAACAAGTTTTCTATACTAAGGGAAACAATAGAATCAATAGCCATTGCCGTGGTGCTGGCGATAATTATTCGCATGTTTATATTTGAACCCTTTTATATTCCCTCGGGATCAATGGAACCGACCCTGATGGTTAATGACCGTATTATAGTCAGTAAAGTTTCTTATTATTTTAGTGAACCCCAACGGGGTGACGTAATTGTGTTTAAATATCCAAAGGACACCAGTAGGAATTTTGTAAAGCGTGTGATAGGTATGCCCGGTGAAGTTATAGAAATGAGAGACAATGTCTTGTATGTGGATGGACAAGGTATGCCGGAAGAGTATTTGCCGGCGGGGGTGAGCTACCCGGACTACGGGCCTGTGGATGTACCCGAAGGATATTACTTCATGTTGGGCGATAACAGGAACAATAGTGAGGACAGCCGATACTGGGGGCTCTTGCCCGAAGAATTGATTACCGGCAAATCAGTTGCAATATATTGGCCGCTGGATAGGCTTGGTCTGATAAAATAACACACCTTGGTGGCGGAGGTGCAATTAATTATGGAGCAGCAAAACCCCATTCAATGGTTCCCCGGACACATGGCCAAGGCCAAGCGTTTGGTGCAGGAAAATTTAAAACTGGTTGATGTGGTAATAGAACTGGTGGATGCAAGAATCCCCGCCAGCAGTCGCAATCCAATGATAGATGATATATTAGGAAATAAACCCAGATTAGTGATACTTAATAAGGCTGATTTGGCCGACGAAGAAGTAACAGGGCAATGGCAGCGCACCATGAAGGGTGCTAACAGCCTTGCCCTGGCCCTAGATTCTGTTAGGGGAAAGGGAATCAACCAAGTGACCCCCATGGCCAGGGCCTTGGTTGCAGAAAAGATGAAGCAAATAAAAGCTGCCGGCAGGAGAGCGCGGGCGGTGCGCTGCATGGTGGTGGGTATACCCAATGTTGGTAAATCTTCATTTATTAACAGGCTTTCGGGACGTAAGTCCACCAAAACCGGAGATATGCCCGGGGTTACAAAGGGCAAGCAGATGATTAAAATCAATAATGATTTAGAACTGTTGGATACACCGGGAATTTTATGGCCTAAATTTGAAGATGTAGAAGTGGCTTATAAATTAGCTGCCACCGGAGCCATCAAAGAACAGGTGGTCAATGTGGAAGAGGTGGCCTTGTATTTATTAAAAATAATAGTTCAAACAAAGCCTGACAAGGTGTTAACAAGATATAAATTAAAGGAGATACCCGAGGAAATGTTAACCCTCTTGGAGGAAATCGGAGCTAAGCGGGGATTGTTACTGCGCGGTGGTGTAACAGACACTTATAAGGCTGCGGTGCTGGTGCTTAAGGAGTTTAGGGAGGGTAAATTGGGCCGCATCTCCTTGGAATATCCAAACCAATAAAGGCTGGTAAATATTATGATAGATTTAACAAGGCTGACGGTATCTGAAATAAAGAAATATGTTAATGATTATCCGCCGGACGAGCAAGTATTAGAACAGCTGGCCGCCGACGGCAGGGCCGGAGTGCGCCGGATTTATCATTTAATACAAAACAAACGAGAGAAATTACTCCGGGAATATCAGCGATTGGAAAAATTATTTACATATGAACAACAATTGTTTAGCCAGGGGAAAAAATATATTGTGGGCATTGACGAGGTGGGCCGCGGCCCCCTGGCCGGCCCGGTGGTGGCCGGTGCAGTGATCTTTCCCAAAGATGTAGTAATACATGGGCTCAATGAATCAAAAAAAGTATCGGCGGCTAAAAGAAGAAAACTGGCTAAAGAAATAAAGGAAAAGGCAGTGGCTTGGTCCTTGGGTTTGGCCACCGTGCAGGAGATAAACAGATTTAATATTTATCAAGCAACCTTGCTGGCTATGAGACGGGCGGTGGGCAAGTTGTCAACCAGGCCGGAGCACCTGCTTGTTGATGCAGTAAATATTCCCGGCATTAACATCCCACAGTTTGCCATTAAAGGGGGAGATCGGTTAAGCGGCTCCATAGCAGCCGCTTCAATTATTGCTAAAACATACCGGGATGAAATGATGCAGAATTATCATAAAAAATATCCCCGGTATCAATTTGATAGGCATAAGGGATACCCAACCAAAGAACATCTGGAAGCATTAAAGAAGTATGGGCCCAGTCCCATTCACCGGAGCGGTTATGCACCGGTGGCTGAATTAATAAAGGATAAATTGTTTTAAAAGTAAACTCAATTGCCCGCCTAAGAAGACTGTCGGAAATAGCGACGGTCTTTTTTATGCTTTCAGAGGGTGTAAGATTAAAATATTTTTTATTCATTTGTTACCATTTTAACGTGTTAAAATCTGTTCGCAGGTTGAACACCATAGGCAATAAATGTAATCATTGTATCAAAATAGGGCGAATATACCGTATGTATCTATTGATATTACCTATGGCATAGATATTGCTTATAATATAAAGTGGTTATTATATTCAAAATGATTATTGAAATATTTAATTGATGAGGGGGTTGCTTGTGAACGTTATAACTTGCCTAAAAAGTTATAATATTCTAAAATCACAATTATATCTTAAAACGGATTAAGATGTAATTTTAACCTGGTTAAATGTAACAGTAAAAAGCAAAAAAAATCTATGTTATAATTTTAAACATCTTATAAGTATTATTATTGAGTATCTAACAAACTTTAACAGCATATTTATAATTATATTCCATTTAGCCATTAGCATCATACCACATGTAATTATGAAAGGGGGGAGAGCTTGTTATGTTATCGGTGGGCGGTGCGATTTTTATATTTTTAGTAGTCGGTATTATTTTTGGCATAGGGGGTATTGTAACTGCTTTTTTAATTCAACCGCGACGCAAAAACAGTGTTAAAGAAGAGACCTATGAGTGTGGTCCCCCAACCCAGGGTACGGCATGGGTGAGATTTAAGGTGCAATACTTTGTCTATGCCTTGCTATTTGTTACCTTTGATGTGGCTACCATATATCTCTATCCCTGGGCTGTAAGGTTTAGCGGTGCAGGTATGTTTGAATTTTTAGCCATGGTCTTATTTTTTGCAATTGTAGTGTTAGGTCTGGCCTATGCCTGGAAGGAGGGAGCGTTGGAATGGAAATAAAAAAAGCATGCCTTGAAAAACACCCCATTGAAGAGATGACCACCGACCCCGTCATTATTGAAGAGGTGAAAAGAACAGTGGCATTAGCACCGCTGGAAAAGGTATTTAACCTAGCCAGGGCCCACTCATTGTGGCCAATGACCTTTGGTTTGGCCTGCTGTGCCATTGAAATGATGGCTGCCGGTGGGCCGCGATTTGATTTGGCCCGGTTTGGCTATGAGGTATTTCGTCCGTCACCCAGACAGGCGGACGTAATGATTGTGGCGGGTACCATTACCCATAAGATGGCTCCCTTTATTAAGAGAATTTATCACCAAATGCCGGAGCCAAAATGGGTTATAGCCATGGGCAGCTGTGCCATATCCGGCGGCCCCTTTGTAGACTCCTACAGTGTTGTACCGGGTACAGATCAATTGGTTCCCGTTGACGTATATGTTCCTGGATGCCCTCCCCGCCCGGATGCGCTGATACAGGGCATGATTTTACTTAAACATAAGGTGATGAATCCGAAGGTGGTGGATGAGCAGCCATGGAAAGCAATCAAATAATACAGCAAATTAAAGAGGAGTTTCCAGAGACTGAAATAATTGAAAAAACATTGTTTATACCACTTTCAAAGTTGCTGCCGGTGGCCCGTAAACTGAGAGAAGAGTATCTTTTTAATTATTTAACAAACCAAACTGCCACCGATTATGGAGAATATTTTGAGCTGGTATATAACATCTGCAGGGTACCGGCCGGCAATATGTTAATGTTTAAAACAAGGGTGGCCCGCAATAACGCCAGGGTACCTTCGCTATATGAAATCTGGCCCGGTGCAGAATGGCAGGAGCGAGAAATCTACGACCTACTGGGAATTGAGTTCACCAACCATCCGGATTTGCGTAGAATTCTGATGCCGGATGATTATCAGCATCATCCACTGCGCAAAGATTTTAAGTGGGTTGGGGGTAGAGACTAAACATTATTCTCTGGAATAAGAGGTGTAATAAATGTTGAGAACAGAAGAGTTTGTCTTAAATATGGGTCCTCAACACCCTGCTACACACGGTGTATTGCGACTGCTCTTGACCATGGATGGAGAGACAGTGGTTAAGGCTGAACCCATTATCGGTTACCTGCACCGTGGCATTGAGAAGCTGGCAGAATCTAGAACCTATTCACAATTTATACCGTACACCGACCGGTTGGACTACTTGGCTTCTATGCTGATGAATCTCGGTTACGTACAGGCCATAGAAAAAATGATGGGCATAGAGGTGCCGGAAAGGGCGGAATATATTCGTGTAATCACCTCAGAAATGTCCCGGATTTGCAGTCATTGTATAGCGGTTGGAACCTTTGCCCTGGACTTAGGTGCATTTACCGGCTTTATGTACCCCTTAAGGGAAAGGGAAAGACTGATGGATATGTTGGAAATGATAACCGGCTCCAGAATGACCTTTAGCTATATGCGCATTGGTGGCGTGGCAGCTGATTTACCCGAAGAATTTTACCCGGCCATGGAAGAGTTTCTAAAAATATTTCCCGCCTGTGTGGACGAATATGACGGGCTGATCACCGGCAATGAAATATTTCAGGCCCGTACCAAAAATATTGGTGTTTTGAAACCGGAAACTGCCATCAAATACAGCATGAGCGGTCCGGTACTGCGGGGATCCGGTGTAAACTATGATTTGCGCAAGGCCCGTCCCTATGGAATTTATGATCGTTTTGACTTCGATGTGCCAGTGGGTGAAAAGGGTGACTGTTTTGATCGATTCCGCTGCCGTATGGAGGAGATGCGCCAGTCCCAACGTATAATTGAACAGGCCTTAGAGCAGCTGGCAGAACTGCCGCCGGGTCCTGTTATTGCTAAAGTTCCCAGGGTGATTAAGCCCCCTAAAGGGGAGGTATATCACGAAATTGAAAGTGCAAAGGGAATCTTGGGTTATTATGTGGTCAGTGACGGAACCACCAATCCCTATCGGATTCATGTTCGCCGTCCATCTTTTTTAAACCTCGACTATATTGACCAACTTTGCCGAGGATGGAAACTGGCAGACCTTGTTGCTATTTTAGGTAGTTTGGACATTGTGCTGGGAGAAGTGGATTGTTAACAAATTTTAGGTTATAGGGGAGAATTGGCATGGAAAATTTATTTGTTAATATTGCCGGTTCGTTGCGGATTATGTTTGAACACATGGGATTGTCCCCGCTGTTAAGCGATACTGCCCTAATGGTGGTAAAAATACTAGCCATACTGTTGTTTATTATAATTAACGCACTGTGGCTGGTTTATATGGAACGTAAGGTTGCGGGCTACATCCAATGTCGTCCTGGGCCGAATCGGGTTGGTCCCAAGGGCTTGTTACAAACAACCGCTGACATAGGGAAACTAATGAGTAAAGAGGTTGTTATTCCAAAATCAGCGGATAAGGTATTGTTTTTATTAGCTCCTGCGTTAATATTTACACCCCCGCTGCTGGTATTTATGGTGGTACCCTTTGGGGAAAATATGGCTGCAGTGGACTTGAATATCGGACTGGTATACTTTTTTGCCCTGGCTTCACTGTCTACGGTGATTTTTTGGATGGCCGGCTGGGCATCAAACAATAAATACTCACTGCTGGGGAGTATGAGGGTTGTTGCCCAAATGGTCAGTTACGAATTGCCGTTAATTATATCGATCTTTGGCATAGTGATGATAACCGGCTCCTTGAACATAAGTGAAATTGTACGCTCGCAGGAGAATATGTGGTTTATCTTTTTGCAGCCGGTGGCTTTTTTGATATTTTTCATTGCCATGGTGGCAGAGGCCAATAGGGCACCCTTTGATTTGGCAGAGGGTGAGTCAGAAATTATTGCCGGTCCCTTTACCGAATACGGTGGTATGGCCTTTGCGCTGTTCTTTTTGGCTGAATATACAAGTGTATTGCTTGCCGCTTTTATGACAGCAACCCTCTTTTTAGGTGGTTGGCTGGCGCCCTTTGGTCTTACCTTTATACCGGGCTGGATTTGGATGCTCATTAAGGTTTACCTGATGATTTATGTAATCATGTGGCTCCGTTGGACCTTCCCCCGCATCCGCGTTGACCAGTTAATGAATTTTGGTTGGAAAGTATTGCTTCCTGTTTCGGTGGCCAATGTATTTGTTACCGGTATAGGGCTAAAGGTCTTTCAAATGATGGGGTGGTGATATAGGTGTTTGGATCAGGACTGATAAAAGGTTTATCTATAACTTTAAAGGAGCTCTTTACAAAAAAAGTAACCGTTCAGTATCCGGATGAGATCTATCCGCTTCCCGAGCGCTTTCACGGACGTTTCAAGTTAGATGTAAACTCCTGCATCAGTTGCGGCCTCTGTGTACGCTCCTGCCCTAACAAAGCCATAATGTTGGAGTCCGAAACGGTGGCAAAAAAAAGGCGGTTACTAAAATATCAAATAGATCTAAAGTATTGTATGTTTTGCGGGTTTTGTGTGGAGGTATGCCCTAAAAAAGCCTTGGGGTATATCAAGGACTTTGAATTATGCCAGTATAAGTGGGAAAAGATACCACTGCTACTGGCCAATGAAGAGCCAACGCCCCAGGAAGAGCGGGAGCGCTTGGAAGCAGAGGCTAAAAAAGCAGAGGAAGCTAAAAAAGCTGCCGCTGAGGCTGCCAAAGCTGAAAAAGAAACAGCTGTTTCCACAGCTCCCGGCAAGGAGGATTGAAGATGGAAGGTATTACCACAGCAATAGCTTTTTGGATGTTAGCAGCGGTAATTTTGGGTTCAGCCCTAATGGTGGTGGTGGGAAAGCACATAGTACACAGCGTTCTGTGTTTGGTGGTGACTTTCCTGGGCACCGCAGGGGTGTTCTTGATCTTAGACGCTAAATTTCTGGCAGCCATCCAGGTGCTGGTATATGCAGGCTCCGTTTCAATTATGATTGTATTTGGGGTCATGCTTACCCAGAGGGGGGATATGAAGGCCAGCAATTTGTTTAATAAGCGCACGCTGATAACTGTACCCATCGCTCTTCTAACCCTTGTGGTGGCAGGTCTGCTTGCCTTCAAAAGCAGCTCCAAGGTTGCGGTAGCCGGGGGAGCGGTTCCGGCAGATACGGTGGGGGGCATAGGTGCCCTCTTGTTTTCAAACTATCTTATACCCTTTGAGCTGGCAGGAGTATTGGTGCTGGTGGTGATGATTGGAGCGGTATTCTTGACCAAGGAGGTGAAAGCTAATGCTGACAACGATTAGCCCCATGCATTTTGTGGCACTGTCGATGGCCCTATTCTGCATTGGCTTGTTTGGTGTGGTGGTCAAGAGAAATGCCATTGTAGTGTTGATTTGTGTTGAACTTATGTTAAATGCGGTAATTATAAACTTAGTGGCCTTTAACAAATTTATTACCCCGGAGCTCTTTACCGGACAGTTATTTTCAATTTTTGTTATTACTGTGGCTGCAGCCGAAGTGGGTGTAGGGTTAGCCATACTGATTGCCATATACCGCAATAGATTATCTGTTAACTTAGACGACTTTAATATTTTGAAATGGTAGCAGTCCAACAGTGTGAAGGTAGGTGCTGAATAAACTATGGTAGAGTTTGCGATGTATCAAGCCTGGCTGATACCTCTACTGCCGGCCCTGGCATTTCTAATCATCGTTTTTTTAACACGGCCCTGGCATAAACTCAGCTCTGCGGTGTCAATAGCCGCTATAACCGGTTCATTTGTGCTTTCGGCACTGGCTGCTTTTGGTGTCTTTACCAATGCTGATTTTAAAAGTCAGGCACTGGTGTATCAATTGCGCTGGTTTGGTATGGAGGGGCTGTATGTTGACGTGGGTATTTATCTGGACCCCGCCTCGGCCATGATGATTTTTATGGTTACCTTGGTAACGGTGTTAATCCAGATCTACTCCACCGGATATATGAAAGGTGATCCCGGTTACCCGGTGTTCTTTTCCTATTTATCATTATTTGCAGCATCAATGCTGGGTTTGATTTTGTCCAGCAACCTGCTGCAGATGTTTGTATTCTGGGAATTGGTTGGTCTGTGTTCATATTTGTTAATTGGTTTTTATAACCATAAGGTATCCGCCCGGGAGGCGGCGAAAAAGGCCTTCGTTACCTGTCGGGTGGCGGATTTCGGCTTGCTGCTGGGCTTGTTGGCCATTCAAATTATTTTCGGAACATTAAATATCCATGACTTATCTCAAATAATTCCTAACTTTGAAAGCTATACCACCATGGGTATGATGACGCTGATTGCTGTGTTGGTGTTTATCGGGCCTATCGGTAAATCGGGTCAGTTTCCGCTGCACGTGTGGTTGCCCGATGCCATGGAAGGTCCTACACCTGTCTCTGCTTTGATTCATGCTGCCACCATGGTTGTGGCCGGTGTCTATCTGGTGGGGCGGACAATGTTCTTGTTTGTGGAAGTACCCTCAGCCATGTATTTGGTGGCTGTGGTGGGTGGATTTACGGCGCTGTTTGCGGCTACAATTGCCCTTACCCAACGGGAAATTAAGCGCATACTGGCCTATTCCACAGTCAGTCAGTTGGGGTATATGATGCTGGCACTGGGCATAGGCAGTTTAACAGCATCCTTTTTTCACCTGTGGACCCACGCTTTCTTTAAGGCGCTGATGTTTTTAGCTGCCGGTTCTGTGTTGCACGCCTTAAACAAAGCCGATGTGTGGGATATGGGTGGCTTAATTAAGAAAATGCCTATCACCGGCTGGACCTTTGTTGTTGGCGGCTTAGCCATTGCCGGTATTCCACCTTTTGCAGGCTTTTGGTCTAAGGATGAGATTCTCTTGGAAGCCTTTTTGCAAGGCCATTATGTGCTGTTTTTCATGGCAACTTTAACAGCCTTTTTGACAGCCTTTTATATGTGGCGAATGATTTTTTTGGTGTTCTTTGGTGAAGAAAAGGCCGGCAACAACCCCCATGAATCTCCCTTATCTATGACAGTGCCTTTGGTAATATTGGCAGTGTTTGCTACCTTTGCCGGCATCGTCGGAACTCCCTGGACACACCTGTGGCAAGATTGGATTTTCTACGGACATCCCCATCAGGTGGAACCGGTAATTTGGATTATGCTCTTGTCCGTTGCGGTGGCAGTGGCAGGTATTGCCCTTGCTTACCGCTTGTATGTGGCAGATAAGGATAAGGTGTTGGCAGGCAGTTTGGCCCAACGATTTAAACCCATTTATACGCTCTTATATAACAAGTATTATATGGATGAAATGTACCTTTGGTTTAACCATCAGGTGGTAGATAAGTCTGCCAAGTTGACATATCTCTTTGATATTTATGTTGTGGACGGTATTGTAAACGGCCTGGCTGCAATTACTAAGGGTTTAGGATGCGGTATTCGCTATTCTCAAACCGGTAGAATGCAGACCTATGCACTGGTTTTCTTCATGGCGGTGCTGGTGATCACTGTGATACTGGCCTTTAATGATACTTCATCAACTCCCCTGATAATGGGAGGTGTTAAATAATGGCTTTTTCATTACTGACTTTGGCACTGCTCACTCCCATTGCCGCCGCCTTGGTGCTGGTGTTTTTGCCCAAAGATGAAAATCACCTGCACAGGTACGTGGCTGCCGCCGGTACCTTTGTTCCTTTGGCCATCAGCCTGTATGTATTTTTTGCCTATGATAAGGCCATGGGTGGATTGCAGTTTGTACATCAAATACCTTGGATTCGCGATCTGGGCGTTACCTTTTATATGGGAGTGGACGGCTTATCGCTGCCCATGATGCTGCTGACTAACCTAATTGGTTTTTGTGCAGTGTTTGCATCTTGGAATATTAATAACCGTACCAAAGAATTTTTTGTGCTGCTGCTGATTTTAATAGCCGGTGTAATGGGAACTTTTATTGCCCAAGACTTGTTTATTTTCCTCTTGTTCTACGAAATTGTGGTTATACCCATTTACATTATGGTGATAGTCTGGGGTAGCTCAAAAAGGGTTACCAAAGAATATGCCGGCATGAAACTGACCATATATCTTTTAATTGGTTCTGCCTTTTTATTGGCAGCGGTTATTGCCACCTTAGTGAAAGCGGTACAAATAACCGGGACTGCGGATATGAGCTTTTACGGGCTGGCACAAATTGATTTTCCTGAGCAGTTCCAGGTATGGATGTTTCTGTTGATGTTGATTGGCTTTGGTTCTTTGCTGTCCATGTGGCCCTTCCACAGTTGGTCACCTGACGGTTATGCCGGTGCACCCACTGCTGTTTCAATGATACACGCCGGTGTTTTGAAGAAAATAGGCGGTTACGGTTTGATTCGGATGGCTGTTTATGTTATGCCGGCAGGGGCTGCCTTTTGGGCTCCCTATATGGCGGTGCTCGGTGTCATTGGCTGTGCCTACGCCGCCATGGGTGCCTTGTACCAAAGGGATTTAAAATACCTGGTGGGATATTCCTCAGTTAGTCATATGGGTTATGTAATGCTCGGTGTGGCAGCACTGAGTGTGGTGGGTGTCAACGGGGCTGTGGCCAATATGTTTGCTCACGGGGTGATGGCTGCCCTGTTCTTTGCCATGATTGGGTTTATCTATGAAAAAACCAATACCCGCTCGATACCTGAATTGGGTGGTTTGGCCCGTCAAATGCCTAGACTGACTGTAGGCTTTATGCTGGCTGCCATGGCTTCATTGGGTCTTCCCGGCTTGATTACCTTTATCCCTGAGTTCACTATTTTTATAGGGGCCTTTGAACGCTTTGGCTTGCTGGCGGTAATAGCCATAGCAGGTATTATTATCACTGCCCTGTATGTATTGCGGGCCGGGGCCAACACCTTATTTGGACCACCTAAGGAAAAGTATAAGCATCTTAAGGATATCAGAGGGCCGGAATTGGTTCCCTTGGTGGTGTTGGGATTTGTATTGGTAATTGGAGGTATATTGCCTTCGCTGCTCTTTGATATGATTAACAGCGGTGTGGAACCTATTTTGACTCATGTTAACGATCACCTGCCCACTTCCGTTCAAATAGGGGGGGGATATTAAATGCCGTTTGATTACAGTTTGCTAACAGTGGAAATAATGCTTGCTGTCCTTGGTGCTGCAGTGTTGATACTGGGATTGCTGACTCCCCCTGGTGCCCAAAAGGGCATAGGACCAATCACAGTGCTGGGTTTAATGGGAACACTGGCAGTGGCCATTTGTTTATGGAAGCTGGAAGGAACGCTTTTTGGCGGCATGTTTATTGTTGACAAATATGCCGGCTTCTTTAAAATTTTATTTTTATCAGCAGCTGTATTGGTAACCCTAGGCTGTATCAAATACATTGATAATATGGGCGTGCGCAGTGAATATTACTCTATGCTGGTATTTTCCACCTTGGGTATGACGGTGATGGCCTCTGCGGGGGATTTTATCACCATGTACATGGGCTTAGAATTAATGACCATTGCCTTTATCATCATGGTTGCAATGCGTAAAGCCAATGCCAAGGCTGTGGAATCCGGTATGAAGTATGTTATTTTAGCAGGCATATCTTCGGCAACCATGTTGTATGGTCTGTCCTTGGTGTACGGCATGACCGGAACCATTATGATTTACGATATTGCTCAAATATTGGTTGCCGGCCAAATGGCACCCATATTATCCCTTGGTTTAGCTATGCTGGTGGCCGGGATGGGCTTTAAGGTGGCGGTGGTTCCATTTCATATGTGGTCCCCCGATGTATATGAGGGTGCTCCCACCCCTGTCACTGCCTACCTGGCCGTTGCCTCAAAGGCTGCATCCTTTGCCATTTTAGTAAGGCTGTTTATGGGCGGTTTAATAGGTGTGGCCGGTTCATGGATAATGCTGATTGCCCTTTTGGCTGCATTATCTATGATTATTGGCAACCTTTTAGCGATACCCCAAACCAACATCAAACGGATGCTTGCCTACTCAGGTATTGCCCAGGCGGGTTATATTTTAGTCGGCCTGGTGGCAGCCACCGAAGCCGGAATTAAGGGTGTTATGTTTTACTGTTTCTTATATGTGTTTGCCACCATGGGGGCCTTTATTGTGGTGGCAGCGGTTTACAATAAAATTAAGAGTACGGAAATTGCTGACTATGCAGGTCTGGCCCAGCGTGCACCGCTGTTGGCAGCGGTGCTCACTATCAGTATGCTGTCAATGGCCGGCATTCCGCCAATGGCGGGTTTTGTGGGCAAGTTTTACCTGTTTAAAACTGTGATTGCTGACTTTCTCTGGCTGGCGCTGCTGGGTTTAATCATGTCTATGATATCCGTGTATTACTATCTGCGGGTCACTTTGGTGATGTATCGGGATAAGCCTAAAGACAGCAGTCCCATTCAGCTGTCCGGGGGGGTAAGGGTTACTCTCCTTGTTGCTATGATTGGCACGCTGATAATTGGCATTTACCCCGGCCCGCTGTCTGAGGCGGTAAATGCTGCGGCCGCCAGTTTCTTCATAAACTAGGGAAGGCAGTCCTTAAACAATTAAGTTTGTGATGTTAAATGAATTTTTCCTTAATGGCGTGGTAATAATACTTCCTAGATTAGAATAATTTAAGGAGGTATCCCATGGAAAAATTCAATCATGCCACTGCACTGATTATTAAATTTGTGGCAATGGCAATTATTTTGGTAATTGCCCTACCAATGATTAGCACCATGAATATTTTTCAGTCACTGATCACTGCTGTGGTACTGACTGCACTGGCCTATGCCATTGGTGACCTGTATATTTTATCTGCGAGCAATAACATCTATGCAACACTGGCCGATGCGGGTATGGCCTTTGCGATAATCTGGTTTATGAATTTCCTTCTTACGGGGGCACCGATAAATCTGGGCGGTTTGTTGGTACTCGCTGTAATAATCGGTGCGGTAGAATACTTTTTCCACAAATATGTGGCCGGGACCGTTTTGGAAGGAGATAAGGTAGAAGTTAAAGAAGTCAATGAATAGCTAAAGCAATAAATGCCTCTGCCTCTTTTTGGGCAGGGGCATTTATTTATTTGCATTTTATGTGAGCTTAAGAGGATGCTTTAATTTAGTGGCTTTTTTTGGTAAACTATCACTAAAGGTGTTATTTGGGTGATTAAATTGACCTTTGCACGTATAAGAACCGGTCAACAGGGGGAGCGGGCCGCTGTTAAGTATCTCCGGAAAATGGGAATGCGTATAAAATGTTGTAATTATCGCTGTCCCTTGGGGGAAATGGATATCATAGCAGTGGACAAGGGAGTGTTGGTATTTATAGAGGTGCGCTCACGAAAATCTACCAACTATGGCTTGCCCCAGGAAACTGTTGATTGGCGCAAAATTGCTAAGCTGCGCCAAATAGCCAATTATTACATTGTAGAAAACAAGCTTACCCACAGTCACTGTCGTTTTGATGTGGTGGCGGTGCAATTAAATTATAAGGGTGCCGTTGAAAAATTAGACCATATTGTAGACGCATTTTAAAGGTACATTACATACTGGTACATTAACCAGAAGTGACAAAAGCTGCCTGCCATTACGAAGAGGTGAAAAATTTCGTGAAAGCCAAAAGCCTTGCAATTAATGTTTGGCCATTTAAAGCCATAAATAACTGCTCCCAGGGTGTAAACGACACCACCGGCCACCAGCCAAGCAATTCCTCCTATGGGTATGTTTTTTATCAAGGGGTAAAAGGCAATCACCACTAACCAACCCATAAGCACATAAAACAAGGTTGACAACCAGCGGGGTTTGTTTATCCAGACGGCCTTCATAATTATACCCACAAGGGCCAGTCCCCAGATGCTACCCAGCAAGCTCCAGCCCCAAGCCCCCCGCAGGGGTACTAAACACACGGGTGTGTAGGTTCCTGCTATTAATACATATATCATCATATGGTCAATTTTTCTCAACACAATGGTGCCTTTACTTGATAGGGGCAGGAGGTGGTAGAGTGTGCTGGCGGTATATAGTAGAATTAAACTGCTGCCAAAAATGGCAAAGGACACTATGTGCCAGGGGGTGGCTTGTATAGCTGCATAGTAAACCAATATAATTAATGCAACCACCGATAGAATTGCTCCAAACAGGTGCGTTATACCGCTGACAGGGTCTTTAAGTTTAGTAAGCATTGACATCACCTCGATTTATTAAACAGATAGGTAGTAATAGGTATAATACTGTATATTAACATTTATCATCGGTCTTTTCCAGAAGTAGTTAATAAAAACTATAGCTAGAAATAGATGTTAAAATATTATATAATGGCGGTACTTGTTTATAAAGTGGATTAACGAACTTTTTTACTGTCAGAAGCCAGTATTAGGGGATTTGACGAGAGATTAATCAGCCATATAAAATTTTTTTAGTGGCAATATATTCATGTATGCCATAAGTGGCCTGGGTTTTCCGGGTTTTCCTATGTGGTTATCCGCTCATAGGATGATAATATTAATTTAGAAAGGGAAAGGGGTGAAAAATTCCTGGTCAAGGGGGCCGAAGTTATATAGGCGGTAATATGGCCAGGAGTAAGTTAATGAAGCGCATAGGGTTGTTTCTTTTAGTCAACATACTGGTACTGACAACCATTGTTATTGTTACCAGTGTACTGGGTGTAAGTCACTATATTACCCCATATGGCATTGACTACGCAAGTTTACTTGTATTTGCTGCGGTTGTTGGTTTTTCCGGCTCACTGATATCATTGGCTTTATCCAAGTGGATGGCCAAAAAAATGATGAATGTACACGTTCTCGATCCCAAAGGCAATCTAACCATGAGGGAACGTCGGGTAGTGGAGATGGTGCATCGCTTATCAGAAAAAGCCGGTCTTGAAGTGATGCCCGAGGTAGGTATTTATCAGTCCAATGAAGTCAATGCCTTTGCCACCGGGCCATCAAGAAAGAATTCACTGGTGGCCTTATCAACGGGTTTATTAAACACCATGGATGAAGATGCCGTGGAAGGGGTTATTGCCCATGAGGTGGCCCACGTTGCTAACGGCGATATGGTAACCATGACGCTAATCCAGGGCATAATTAACACCTTTGTGGTATTCTTGTCCCGCATAATTGCCTTTGTGGTGGCAAACCTGGTTAAAGAAGAGTATGCACAAATAGTACACTTTGTATGTATCATTGTGTTCCAGATATTGTTCTCTATCCTGGGAAGTATAGCGGTAATGGCCTTCTCCAGATTCCGTGAGTACCATGCGGATGCTGACGGGGCCAGCCTTGCCGGTAAGGAAAAAATGATTCATGCTTTACAATCCTTAAAGAGGACCATCAATATGGTGGATACCGAACAAACGGCTATCCAAACATTTAAAATCAGTGGCGGCAAAAAGAAAAGTCTGGCCGGTCTCTTTTCCAGTCACCCGGACTTAGACGATCGAATTGAGCGCTTAAAAATGTTAAGATAGGTAAAACTAACCCCGAGGTTAAGCTCGGGGTTTTTCTTGCTATGGCCAGAACATTTTAGTTGAAGGCGAGGTAAAATAATGATAAAAAAGTATTAATATTAGTAATCTGCCTATCATTAGTTGCAGTCTTGCCCATGGAGGAAGCAGTTGATGGCCGGCAACTTAACTTAACACCAAAAAGAGGTGATGAAATGAATAATGAAAACGGTAATTACACTTGGAAGCTGGAAGATATTTATGTCAGTGATGAACAATGGGAAGAAGATTTTACCCGGGTACAAAAACTGATAAGTGAGGTAGAGGGCTATAAGGGTAAGCTGGGCAAGTCAGCAAAGGACTTATTGGAAGCTTTAAATGCCGGTTACCGGCTGCAGGAAATCAATGAAAAGGTTTTTGTATATGCCAGTATGAAGTTGGATGAGGACAATACTAACGCCAAATACCAAGGTTATAAAGATCGGGCCGCAGGTTTAAGTGCTAAGGTTCAGGCCGCCGTATCTTACATAGTTCCTGAGATACTGGCTCTTCCTGCAGATAAATTGACTGAGTTCCGCCAGGATGAGCCAGGCTTAGCAGTTTACAGTTTTATGTTAGACGATATATTGCGCCAAAAACCGCACATTTTATCCGAAAAAGAAGAGCAAATTATTGCCCAATCTAAAGAGGTTACCCAGGCAGCCAATAATATTTTTAAAATGCTTAATAATGCCGACCTGTCCTTTGGAAGTATCAAAGACGAAAACGGCAAAGAAGTGGAAGTAACCCACGGCAACTATCTTTCTTTACTGTTAAGCGGTGACAGGCGGGTGCGCAGAGATGCCTTTTTTGTATTATATAAGTCCTACGGTGAGTATAAAAACACCTTGGCTTCAATACTGGGTGCAAGCGTAAAACGAGATATTTTCTACTCCCGGGTAAGAAAACACCCCTCGGCTTTAGAGGCAGCCTTGTTTTCTGATAAGGTGCCCACCGAAGTTTATGATAATCTAATAGATACGGTACGCCAAAACCTAAATTTAATGCACAGGTACATGGCCTTGCGCAAAGAAGTACTTGGCTTAGAAGAGTTGCGGATGTATGATTTATATACGCCCCTGGTGCAGGATATAAAATGGGAAATACCCTACCAGGATGCAGTGGATATGGTAAAAGAGGGTATGGCACCTTTGGGTGATACCTATGTAAAGGACCTGACAAAGGGATTTGAATCGGGCTGGGTGGATGTCTATCCCCGCAAGGGAAAAACCAGTGGAGCCTATTGTTGGGGACCCTATGGGGTGCATCCTTATGTACTCATGAACTATCAAAACAACTTAAACAATGTATTTACCCTTGCCCATGAAATGGGTCATGCCATGCACTCTTTTTACTCTTATAATGAACAGCCTTACAGCACAGCCCATTACTCGATATTTACAGCAGAAGTTGCGTCCACAGTAAATGAATCCCTCTTGATGCACCACCTATTAGACACGGTGGGGGATAAAAAGAAAAAACTTTACCTGTTAAATCACTACCTGGAGCAGATTCGGGGAACGGTATTTCGCCAGGTGATGTTTGCGGAGTTTGAAAAAATTATTCACCAAAGGGCAGAGGCAGGTGAGCCTTTAACTGCCGAGGTGTTCACTGAGATATATAAGAAACTAAATGAAGAATACTACGGCCCTGAGGTGGTTATTGATGAAGAGGCCAACTTAGAATGGGCGCGGATACCACACTTTTATAACGCCTTTTATGTCTATAAGTATGCCACCGGATTATCGGCAGCCACTTATCTGAGCAAGCAAATAGTAGAAGAAGGAGAGGTGGCGGTTGACAGATACTTAACATTTCTTAAAAGCGGAGGTTCTAACTACCCCCTTGACCTCTTAAAAGAGGCGGGGGTGGATATGGCGTCACCCCAACCGGTGCAGGATACCATGGATTTATTTGCTGCCCTGCTTGATGAGATGGAGAAAATTATCGGCGATAAATAAGGACCACAGGCCATATTAATGGGTTTAACGGTAAGGGCTGCTTCCAGGGCGCCTTTGCATAACAAACAGGCGCTTGTGGCCACCTGCCCCTTACAAGAGTATTGGTTTGTTTTCCTAAATTAGAAAAAGAAAGGGTTATGGTGAATGCGTCCTGAACCTAGAGAAAGAATTGATCTAAGGGGTTTAACGGTTTGGAAAATAAGTGCTGTTATTAAAACGGTGATTTTGGCTGCCCTTGCCTTTGGGTTAGGTGTATTTTTATATATGGTGTTAGGGTGGAGTAGGTGGGTGTTGGCAGTGTCAACCTTGTTAACCCTTTTGTACGGGGTGCCGGCCATAATATTTTTTCCCAAACTGCGTTGGCAGCGCTGGCGCTATGAAGTAACAAACGAAGAGATAGACTTGCAGCGGGGTTTGTGGTTTATCAATCGAACAATAATCCCCATGGTAAGAGTGCAGCATGTGGATACCGAACAGGGGATAATTATGCGTCGATATGGACTGGCCACTGTATCAATCTCCACAGCGGCCGGAACCCACGAAATACCAGCACTTTCAGAGGAGGTGGCCGGCGAGTTGAGGGATCGGATTGCTCGTTTGGCCCGTGTGACCGATGATGTGGTCTAAACCGCAGCGTTTACACCCCCTTGCTGCACTGATAACTGCCCTAAAATTGTTGAAGGACTTACTGCTGCCCTTGCTTATTTTACTGATTTCCCAGGGATTGCAGCAGCAATCACCCCTGCTGTGGATACTAATGACATGCGGTGTAGTTTTTGCTTTGGTGTTGGCCTGGGGATTTATTTCATGGTATAGGTTTACCTATTATCTAACGGATCAAGACTTAAATGTACAGCAGGGTGTGCTGGTGCACAAAAAAAGTTATATACCCCGGGAAAGGATTCAAGGCATTGATTTAAACCAAGGTGTATTGCAGCGCTTATTCGGCCTTGTTACGGTTCAGGTAGAAACAGCCGGAGGCAATAAACCAGAAGCTGTGTTGACGGCGGTGTCCCGCCGGCAGGCAGAACAACTGCGTTTGGAACTGTTAAGGACCAAAGACTTGTTATCAGATCAAGAGCAAGGGCGGCATGACTCTTTAACTAAGAAAATACACATCAGGAGGCTTATCTTGCTGGGTGCAACATCTGGCAGCGGTTTAGGTCTGGTGCTTTCTCTTTTTTCCGGTATATGGGCAATGCTAAACAATGCTGGTCTTGACTGGGAGAGTTATTTTATTTGGATATGGCAGAGGTGGGATACACTCCAAGTTGTGCCAGTGGTTTTACTGTTTTTGTGGTTACTGGCCCTGTTAGGTATGGTATTAAAATACGGCGGTTTTACCCTTACTCGCCATGGTGACAGGCTACAAATTAATTATGGCTTCTTACAAGAGCGACAGGTGTCAATTCCTGTAAAGCGTATTCAGGCTGTTCGTTTGGTGGAAGGAGTGCTGCGTCAACCGTGGGGCTATGGTACATTAGAGGTTGAAAGTGCCGGTTACGGACTGAAAGGTGGGGAAAAAGTGGTGCTGTGGCCCTTAGCACACAAAAAGGAGCTAAACAGTCTGCTTGAAGAATTTTTACCTGAATTTGCCCGGCAAGTACCGCTGCAAGGGTTGCCTGCCAGAGCCAAGTGGCGTTATATAAGACGTAGCCTGCTGCAGGTTGCCATTGTTGTGCTACCGGTTACGGTATTTCTCTATCATTTGTATGGTGCCAAGGCACTTTATGCTCTCTGTCTATTACCCTTGGCCGTCATATGGGGGTACTTAAAACACCGCGATGCAGGATGGGGGCTGCACGGGGAAATGCTGGCCTTGCGTTATCGCAACCTGGCCCGTACCAGCCTATGGACGCCCAGGCCCTGCGTGCAATTTATGAATATGGGTTACACGCCCTTCCAAGGCCGGGCTAATCTGCGTACCTTTAATATAGGGTTGGCATCAAGGGCTAATTTCGGACTGGTTGATATTTCGCGAAAACAAGGAGAACAATTAATGACTTGGTATCGTCCTTTTAGTGCTCATCTAAGGTAATGTATGTTTTGTCATTTGCAGCCGGTTTAATGGCTACTTCAACCCTGCGATTCTGTGCCCTGCCCTCTTCTGTTTCATTGGTTGCAATGGGGCGATACTCACCATAGCCAATTGCACTGAAGCGGTAGGGGTTTAATTTTTCATTTGACAGCAGTATTTTCATAAAATTTATTGCCCGTTTGGAACTGAGGTCCCAGTTAGATTCAAATTCTATGTTATTTATTGGTACATTGTCTGTGTGTCCGGATACAACCACTTCATAATTAGGGTACTTTTCCAAAATATTTGACATGGCAACCAGGGTGTTTTTCGACTCCGGTTTTACATCTGCCTTGCCGGAATCAAATAAGGCATAGTCACGGATTGTAATCAACAAACTACCTTCTGCCAGTGTAGTTTTTAAATCCATATCTAAATTGTGCTCCATGATGTATAGGTCCAGTTGCTGTTTCAACTGGACCAGTTCTATTTCCTGGTTTGATTTTTCCATGTTTTCTAGTATTGTTTGGGGTAAGGTATCGGTGTCTATCACCCTAGGACCGCTAAAGGCAGCACTGAGCGCATCTTTGAGGGCGTTGTATTTTTGGCTGTCAATGGTGCTCGAGGCAAAAAGAACTATAAATAAAGCCAATAGTAAGGTCAGTAAATCTGCATAGGGAATAAGCCAAGATTCATCAAATTTTTCATCATTTCGTTGCCGTCTATTATTACTCATTATCCATTACCTGCGCTCTCTTTTTGAGCTAGATATTGTTGGCGTTCCTCCGGTGATAGATAAACTAATAAATTTTGCTCGATAATAATTGGTGATCTAGCCAGTTGAATAGATAAAACTCCCTCTATCATCATTTCCTTAAGCTCAATCTCTCTTTTAGACAGCCGTTTTACTTTGTTAGCCATGGGGTGCCACAATACATAACCGGAGAAAATACCCAGCAGGGTGGCCACAAAGGCTGCCGCAATGGATTCACCGAGTTTATCAACATCTGCTAAATTGCCCAGTGCTGTTATTAAACCAATAACGGCTCCCAAAACTCCTAAAGTAGGTGCATAGGTCCCCGCCTGTGAAAACATTAGGGCACCAACCCGGTGACGCTCTTCGGTGGCATATATTTCCTCCATGAGGACATTTTTTAAAACCCCGGGTTCTGTACCGTCCACCACCATTTGAATACCGTTCTTTAAAAACCGGTCGTCAATTTCATCCATTTGAGATTCCAGCGCTAATAATCCCTCACGCCTTGTATATACAGCCAGGTTTACAAATAATTTTACTAATTCTGCCTTGGGTATCAGGTTTTGTTTTAGAAAAACAATTCTAAACACGGCCGGTAATCTTTTTAACTCGCCCATGGGAAAACCTACAAATAAACAGGCAAAGGTGCCGCCAAAAATAATTATGTATGCCGCAGGGTTCCATAATGCAGATAAACTGGCCCCTTTAAAAATTAAACCAAGGACAACCGCAAGTACTCCGGCAACTATACCGATAAAAGTCGATTTTTCCATATAATCTCCTTATTATTTAACTATTTACCACTAATAATTTAGCAATATAATACAATTTATTCAAGTATTATTGCAACTAATTAAATAATTCACTTTCTAAATTTCTGTATTGAATGGCTTCTGCTATATGGTTTGCTTCTATTATGTTACTGTTAGCCAGGTCGGCAATTGTGCGGGCCACCCTTAAAATTTTGTCATGGCTGCGGGCTGATAAATTAAGTTGCTTGAAGGCCGTTCTCAGCAGGGATTTGGCTTCATCGGTGGCGGTGCAATGTTTTCTAACCAGCGATGCAGGCATATGGGCGTTGCAGCCAACCCTGGCATTGGATTGGGAAAAACGTTTTCTTTGTATCTCCCGTGCTTTTTCAACACGTTTTTTTATCAGTGCCGATGGCTCGCCGGGTTCAGTATTTTCAAGGTCACTATAATCCAACCTGGGAACCTCTATGTGCATATCTATACGATCGAGAAGGGGCCCCGATAAACGCCTTAAATAACGCTGTATTTGATAGGGTGTGCAATTACATTCCTTAGAGCTGTCGCCATAATAACCGCAAGGGCAGGGATTGGCTGAGGATACCAGCATGATGCTTGCGGGATAGGTGAGCGAAGACTGCACCCTGGTAATAGAAACTTGACCGTCTTCCAGCGGTTGGCGCAGTGATTCCAGTACATCCTTACGGAATTCTAATATTTCATCTAAAAACAAGACCCCATTATGGGCCAGCGATATCTCGCCGGGCTTGGGAATGCTGCCGCCGCCCACAATGCTGGCCGGGGATGCGGAATGGTGGGGGGAGCGAAAGGGGCGCTCTGTTACCAGCGCCTGGTTTGGTTTCAGCAGACCGGCCAAGCTGTGCACCTTGGTCACTTCCATTGCTTCCGCAAGGGTGAGCTCAGGCAATATACCGGGCAGGCGGCGGGCCAGCATTGTTTTTCCGGAACCGGGACTGCCGATCAGTAGTATGTTATGACCGCCTGCTGCGGCTACTTCCATGGCTCTTTTGGGAGCCAACTGTCCTTTCACTTCGGCAAAATCTAAGATAGGTGAAGAAGTATTATTGAGCAATTCATCTATATCCACAGTGAAGGGTGTAAACTCTCCGTTATCTATTAATGATGACACCAATTGGGACAAAGAACTTGCGGGATATACATCCACCTCCTGAACCAAGGCTGCCTCCGGAGCGTTACTTGCAGGCACCACCATGCTTTTATAATGATGCTCTTTAACTGCCAAAGCAGCCGGCAGTGAGCCGTTAACAGCACGTATTGCACCATCCAAAGAGAGTTCACCTATAAAAATATAATCTGAACATTTATCCATTGGTATTTGACCCGATGCAGCCAAAATACCGATGGCAATGGGCAGGTCATACACCGGGCCCTCTTTGCGAATATCTGCAGGGGCTAAATTTACTGTAATGCGCTTAACGGGAAATTCAAAACCGGAATTTTTAATAGCGGCCCGCACTCTTTCTTTTGATTCACGCACTGCCGTATCGGGCAGGCCCACCAGGTCCAGCCTTGGCAAGCCTACAGAAACGTCCACCTCAACTTTAACAATAAGGCCGTCTAAACCCTGGAGGGCAACGCTGTTAACAATGGCTAACATAACAAATCCTCCCAGATAATGACTTAATTTACATTTCTGCAGTATAGAAGGATTTACCTGCCCAAATGAGAAATAATATAACTTATAAAGACATTTTTCCCCACAAAGGAGTGATTACCATCAGTAATATAACACCACAACAGTATCTGGCGGCTCTTATTGAAATATACCGCGGTTACCATGTTAATTTGCCGCCCGTAGATGCAGAAATGGAAAAATCCTTGTTAAAGGATGTCTTGTCCTCTGCCATCAGCTTTGCTAAAAGTGAACGAGCTATGCAGGCCATTAGCGAGGAGCTTTTTAATTGTTCTAAAGGAAAATGTAGCTTTCAACAGCAAATAGACCTAGCTAAAAAACAGCACCCAGAAATATTAAATGCCAAAATGACTGCAGCTGCCTATGTAATGAGACTGTTAGAGCGAAAAGAAAATACACAATAGAAGCTATAGTTGGAAGACGGTCAAGTTACTATCACCTGGCCAGAGTCTTCGCTACCTGTCCGGCAAGTATCATGTTGGTATCCTCAGCCAATCCCTGCCCCTGCGGTTATTATGGCGATAGTCCTAAGGAATGTAATTAAATACTGAACCGGTGAATCGCCAGGCTGATAAAAAACCTAAGGAGTGAAATTCTAATGAAAAGGTTAAATAGGGAGGAATTTATCCAAGCAAGCACTTCCACCTTGGTTGAAATACTGGACCAGTTAGAAGGGGTTTCCCATGCAAAACTATCTGAATTTGAGCCCCAAAACACTGTATTAATTATTATTGATATGATAAACGGTTTTGTCAGGGAAGGGGCCCTGAAAAGCCCCCGGGCAGAGTCACTTATTCCTGTGATCACCGATTTGGGACAAAGATGTCAAAGTCTATCCATACCGGTGCTGGCCTTTGCCGACTGTCACACTGAAAAATCACCGGAGTTTGACAGTTATCCTTCCCACTGCCTTGCCGGCAGCTCTGAAAGTCAGCTGGTAAGTGAACTGCAACAATTAGAAAATATTAAAGTAATCCCCAAAAACTCTACAAATGGATTTTTAGAGAGGGAATTTCAAGAATGGTTACAAGACAACCCACAGGTAACCAATTTTATCGTGGTGGGGGTTTGTACTGACATTTGCATCCAACAGTTTACCATAGCATTAAAGGCATACTTTAATATTAAAGATAGACGAGTGCGTGTTGTGGTGCCCATAAATGGGGTGGATACTTATGACGGCGGTATTCATAACGGTGATTTGATGCAGGTGATGGCCTTGTTTTTTATGATGGGTAACGGTGTAGAAATAGTGAGCCAACTAAGCTAATGTATAAATGAGGGATTATATTGAAAGAAGGAGTATTGTTGTTAGGTCACGGCAGTCGCCGGGATGAAGGTAATGTTGAATTGCGGCAGATATTGGAAGAAGTAAAAAAAAGAGGTCCAAAGGATCGAGTATATCAGTGCAGTTTTTTACAGTTTACCCAACCTACCTTAGATGAAGGGATAAAATATTTAGTATCCGCAGGGGTGGAAAAGATAATTGTGGTGCCTTTATTTTTGGTGTCCGGCACCCATATCAGGCAGGATATTCCTAACAAATTAATGTTACAGAAAAACAAACATCCTCATATAAAATTTGTCTATGCTGAGCACTTGGGAAGTGATGCTCGCATAGCTGATATTGTACTGGATAGGATTAAAGGCGCAAGCCGGCTGGTGGAATAAAAAACCCTTCAAAAAATAAAATAAATATTCAGAATAGGAAGGGAAATGCAAAGTTTTGTAGAATACTTAGGATTATTGAAACAATATACCGTATAGTGAAACAAGGGGGAGGGGTGTGCATTGGGGGATAACAGGGTTCAAGCATTGGATCGGGCAATAGATATATTGGAAGAGCTATCTAGGCAACCTGACGGTTTAGGCGTTACGGGACTGGGTTCGGTGCTGGGTTTACACAAAAGTACCGTCCATCGTCTGCTTAACACCTTAATGCACCGGGGTTATGTGGAGAAAAATATAAGTAATGATAAATATCGGCTTGGCCTGAAGGTAATTGAACTTGGTCAATCTCGATTAGAAAATATTGAGATTCGCAAAGAAGCCAGACCGTTTTTAAAGAATTTAATGAAACTAACTAACGAGACTGTACATCTCAGCATGATGGATAACGGGGAAATTGTGTACATTGATAAGGTGGAAAGTTTAAACACAGTGCGCATGTGTTCCCGGGTAGGTTTGCGGGCACCGGTTCATTGTACTGCCATGGGCAAAGCCGTAGTGGCATTCTGGCCTGATGAAAAGGTTAGAAAAATTATCAAGGAAAAGGGTTTAGTACGAAAAACTAACAATACCATTACAGACTATGAAAAACTTTTGGTGGAATTTGACTTAATTAGAAAAAACGGATATGCAGTGGACAATGAAGAAAACGACCCCGGTATTCGTTGTGTGGCAGCCCCGGTAAGAAATTATTCAGGAGAAGTAATAGCTTCAATTAGCGTGTCCGGTCCCAGCAGCCGGATAACAAAGGAACGAATTGACGAATTGGCTAGTAAAGCTATGGATACGGCTCTGAATATTTCTCGACAACTTGGTTATAGAGGTAATATTTAAAATAAAAATTTTTAAATAAATAACAGGATTTTGACTAATTTTGTCTAATAACTTATATGTCAAACAATTAAAAATATTGTCGATAAGACAAATGCCTGTTATTTTTTTAATAAAATTTATAAACAGCGTTTTGTATAACGAAACACTACTATTTTAATATTCGAAATTATCTGTAAAAAAAGACACAACATAAACAATTGTACCATAATAACGCAGGTACCATAATTATATTTTGCTTTAACGAAAGGATGGTAAGCTGTTAATGTTTGATTTATCAGATAAGGTGATACTTTTTGTGGGTGGTGGCGGAGGTTTGGGCCGCACCATCAGTTTAGGCTTGGCAAAGGCAGGGGCAAATGTCATTCCGGTAAGCAGAAACGTGGAACGCAACAAAGATCTGGTGGCTGAAATCGAAGCCCTGGGCAGAAAGTCACTGCTCACCTCTTTGGATGCAACCAATGAAGATGATGTAAAACGTTTGGTTGCAGAGCTTGTAGAAAAGTTTGGCCGCATAGATGTACTGATTAATGCCGCCGGCAAAAACTATAAAAAGCCGGTCTTAGAGCTCACCGCAGAGGAATGGGATGATGTGATGGCTGTTAATTTAAAGGGAACATTCCTTTGCTGCAAGTATGTGGGTGAAAAAATGATTGCCCAAGGGGGAGGAAAGATTATCAACATTGCATCCTTGGGCTCTCACCTTGGCATCACCAGGTCTTCCGCCTACTGTGCCAGTAAGGGTGGGGTTTTACAGTTAACTAAGGTGTTATCGGCAGAGTGGGCTGCCCACGGCATTAATGTTAATTGTATTTCCCCCGGCTACTTTAAGACCCCCCTCACTGAAAAGATGCTCTCTGAAAAAGAAACCTATAATAGCATTGTTAACCGTACGCCTATGAAAAGGCTGGGTGTACCTGAGGATTTAGTGGGGGCAACTATTTTCCTTGCTTCTGAGGCTTCTAACTTTGTTACAGGCTCCACCATCGCTGTGGAAGGTGGATTCCTTTCCCTGGCCTTGTAAAGGAGGTGAGTAACATTATAAATGACAAAATGAAAGCAGTGGTTTATCAGGGTAAGGAGCAAATTAGTATTCAGGAAGTAGCTATACCTGAGCTAACCGAGGGTGAAGTGCTAATAAAAGTACACTATGCAGGAATATGCGGCTCTGATTTGAGCATTTACTCCGGCAAACATCCCCGAGCTAAAGCTCCTTTAATTATGGGACATGAGTTCACAGGAGAAGTGGTAAAAACTTGCCTACCGGACGGAGCAAAAATTAAAGTTGGGGATCGGGTGACAGTATACCCATTGATCAGCTGCGGACGGTGCCAACCTTGCCTTACCGGCAATGGACACGTTTGCAGAAGTTTAAAACTGGTGGGTATTGACTGCGACGGAGGTTTTGCGGAATACGTCAAGGTAGATGCAGATAAGGTTTTTAAAATACCCGACAATATGGCGATGGATGTGGCCTGTTTAATAGAGCCCCTGGCTGTGGCTGTACACGCCGTGAGAAAATCTACCCTTAAAGCAGGTGACACGGCGGTGGTAATCGGTGGAGGGCCAATTGGTTTATTGACTGCAATGACGGCACGTTACGCCGGAGCTTCCAATGTGATTATTTGTGAAGTCAGTCCGACAAGAATAAAGCTGGCCAAAGAACTGGGCTTTACAGTGTTGAATTCCGCTAATAACCCCTTGGAAGAGGTAATGGCACTCACAGACAATAATGGTGCCGATGTGGTTTTTGAGGCTGCCGGGGCTGCACCCACCGCCCTATTGGCTACGCAGCTGGTTAAAATAACCGGTGAAATTGTGGTGGTGGGTGTGTTTAAGGAAGCTACACCGGTGGACTTGCAGGCGGTAAACTTTAGAGAACTAAAGATGATAGGAGTAAGGGTTTATACCCCCAAAGACTATCAAGTTGCATTGGAAATGCTGCGCAATGATGAGAGCATTGCTAAAGTTATTTCCCACCGTATAAAGTTTAATGAAGCCCAAAGGGCAATAGATCTTATGATTCAGGCAGAAAATTCTATGAAGCTTTTGTTGCATCCCTAAAAATAAAATTTAAGGAGGAGGAAAAAAGATGCGCAAAAAGTTAATTTTTATAGTAGTTGCCGTGATGATGGCGGCACTGCTGCTGGCAGGATGTGGCGGTGGCGGAAGTGGTGAACAGGCAGGTGGCGACCAAGACGTTTACAAGTTGAAAATCGGTTCACCCTTGGCAGATACCCACCCCGGTCATGATGCTTTTGTGAAGTTTAAAGAACTTGTTGAAGAAAAAAGTGACGGCAGATTTCAAGTGGAAATTTTTGCCAACCAGGTACTGGGTGGAGACCGTGAACTAATTGAGGCGGTGCAAATGGGTACCGTTGACATGATGCTCACATCCACCTCTCCGGTGGCTAACTTTGACAAAAATTACTACCTCTTTGACCTGCCCTTCCTGTTCCCCGATAGAGAAACTGCCTATGCGGTACTGGATGGGGAAGTGGGACAAGCATTGTTGGACAGCGTAGCCAGCCAGGGAATTAAAGGTTTAGGTTACTGGGAGAATGGTTTTAGACATATTACCAACAACGTTAAGCCCATTGAATCCATCAGTGACTTAAAGGGCCTGAAAATTAGAACAATGGAAAACCAACTGCACCTATCCGCTTGGAAAACACTGGGTGCTAACCCCACTCCCATGGCATTTGGTGAATTGTTTACCGGTTTACAACAGGGCACTGTAGACGGTCAAGAAAACCCCTTGGCTCTGATTGATTCTAACAAATTTTACGAGGTACAAGATTATCTGACTATGTCCGGCCATATTTATACTCCCTTTGTAGTCTTTATGAACTTAGACTACTATAATAACCTGCCGGAAGATTTACAACAAATTGTTATGGAAGCTATGCAAGAGTCTTCTGAATACCAACGCGATTTAATGGTTAAGGAAGAAACTAAGAGTTTAGAAGTTATTAAAGCAGGTAATACCGAAGTGAACGAACTTTCTGAAGATGTTAAAGCCGAAATGGTTGAGTTACTGAAGCCTGTTTATGACGAAGGTGCTGAACTAATGGGCAGCAGAGAACTAATCGATAAGCTGATGGCTGAAGTTGAAAGCTTGACCAATTAATACTGGAACTTGCGGGGGGCTTCCCTCCGCAAGTTCAGCATCAATACTAGGAGTGAGGACATGGGCCTGTTAAAAAAATTAGATGATCACTTAGAAGAATATTTACTCATTGGACTACTTTCTACAGCCGTGGTCCTAATAGCAACCCAGGTGTTCATGCGCTATGTAATGTCTTCTTCCCTTTCTTGGACAGAAGAAATGGCCCGCTTTCTTTTCATATGGTTGGTATATATTGGCATTAGCTACGGTATAAAAATGAAACGCCATATCAAAATTGATGCGGCCCTGATTCTTCTTCCGGAAAAAGGGAAAAAAATTGTTTGGATTATTGCCGACCTACTGTTCATAGTATTTTGCTACTTTGTTATTAAGCAGGGCATGATGCTGGTAATTGATTTATATAACTATGGACAGACTTCACCGGCCTTGGGCATTCCAATGGCTTATGTGTACTTGGCAGCTCCCTTGGGTCTTTCGCTGGCTGTAATTCGATTAATACAAAGTATAATCCAGTCAATTCGGGATTTTAATAAAAGTGAACCACAAGATGATGAAATAGAGGCATCCTTTTAAACAATTGTACTCACCAAATCGATGTACGTAGGAAGGGTTGGGAAAATAAATGGTAACACAGGTATTATTTGGTGCCTTTGTGGCCTTTCTTATACTGAATGTTCCCATCGGAATTGCTGTCGGTCTGGCATCTGTATTTGCCATGCTGGTGGCAGGCATTCCTTTGAGTATGTTGGCCCAGGGAATGATCACATCAGTGGACTCCTTTCCGCTGATGGCAGTACCGTTCTTTATATTAGCAGGGAATTTAATGAGTAAAGGCGGTATCACCAAAAGACTGCTAGTTGTGGCCGACGTGCTGGTGGGACGTTTCCATGGCGGATTGGCTATGGTGGCGGTGGCAACGTCTATGTTTTTCGGTGCTATTTCAGGATCAGCCCCGGCCACTGTGGCAGCCATTGGTTCTATGTTGATTCCGGAAATGAATAAAGCGGGTTATGATAAAAAGTTTGCTGCTGCCGTGGTGGCTGCTGCCGGTACCATTGGGGTAATTATTCCCCCCAGTATACCCATGGTTATTTACGGTGTATCAACAAACGCATCCATTGGCGATATGTTTATTGCCGGTATAGTACCTGGCATTTTAGTGGGCGTATTATTAATGGCCTATAGTTATTACTATGCCAGAAAACATGATTTAAAGGGTACAGACACGCCTTTTACAATTAAAGGATTATTTAAGGCTTGTGCTGACGCCATATGGGCCCTGTTAGTTCCCGTAATTATTTTAGGCGGAATTTACGGCGGTGTATTTACACCCACTGAAGCTGCCGTTGTTGCGGTTGTTTATGGTTTTATTGCCGGGGTGTTTATTTATAAAGAATTGAAGTGGCCTGAAGTTCCCAGTGTAATATCAACTTCTGCTCTTACCACTGCCACCATTCTTATTATTGTGGGCACTGCCACAACCTTTGGCCGTTTGCTGGCCTTGGAGAGCGTTCCTAACACTCTGGCCAATGCCATTATGTCTTTTTCAAGCAATGCCTTTGTAATTATGTTGTTGATAAACCTACTGCTCTTGTTTGTGGGCATGTTTATGGAAACCTTGGCCGCCATTATCATTTTGGCACCCATATTGCTGCCGCTGATAATAGCCTTGGGTTTGGATCCCATTCACTTTGGTATTATAATGGTGGTAAACCTGGCCATTGGCTTTGTAAGCCCACCTGTGGGTGTAAACCTCTTTGTGGCTAACGGAATTTCCGGTGTTCCCTTTGAGCAAATTACCAGGGCCATACTGCCCTTTATTGCGGTACTGTTCCTTACGCTGTTCCTGATAAATGTTATTCCCGCAATATCCATTGGAGTGGTGGAGTTTCTTAAATAATATTGAAGGATCAGGTCTGTACTCTTATGCATGCCTGATTCTATACTAAAACAACAAAACGCTGTTTCATAAATTGAAACAGACTGGCGAGGGGGTGTTGTGTTTATGCCTCAAGTGGTTACCCTTGGGGAAACTATGGTGCTGCTAAATCCCACCACCACCGGACCGTTAAAATATGCTACCCACTTTATAAAGCAAATTGGCGGCGCGGAGACAAATTTTGCCATTGGCCTTAGTCGTTTGGGTCATTCTGCAGGCTGGATTAGCCGAGTGGGAAATGACGAGTTTGGCAGGTATATAATTTCATTTGTCAGAGGTGAAGGGGTTGATACCAGTCAGGTAAAGGTAGACCCCCAAGCTCCCACCGGGGTGTATTTTAAAGAACGACATGAGTTTGGTGAGAGCAAGGTGTTTTATTATCGCAAAGGGTCTGCTGCCAGCCGTCTCACCCCAAAGGACCTGGATGAAGCTTATATTTCCGGTGCAAAGTATTTACACATTACCGGAATTACACCGGCATTAAGCGACAGCTGCCGCCAAACTGTGCTAAAGGCCATAGAAATAGCTAAATCCAATGGTGTGACAGTTAGTTTTGATCCTAATATCAGACTAAAACTATGGTCTGTCGATAAAGCCGTTGAAGTGCTGATGGACTTAGTATCGCGTTCAGATATTGTGTTACCTGGATTGCAGGAAGGACAAATGCTGGTGGGTGCCAACAAACCTGAAGAGATAGCTGATAAAATTTTACAGGCCGGTGCCAAGACAGTGGTTATTAAGCTGGGTGAAAAGGGTGCTTACTATGCCAGCGGCGGTGAATCGGCCTATGTACCGGGATATCCGGTGCAGAGGGTGGTGGATCCCATTGGTGCGGGGGATGGTTTTGCTGCCGGATTTATCAGTGGGCTTCTTAAGGGTTGGGATTTAACTCAGTCTGTTAAATTGGCTAACGCAGTGGGAGCCCGGACCACCCAAGTGGTGGGTGATGTGGAAGGTCTGCCTACCCTGGAAGAGATTGACTACTTCCTAGGGCGGAAAAGAGAGGTTGAGCGATAATGCGAAATGATTTGATTTTGCCCAAGTGTCAATTGGCAGAAAGTTTATTGGAGTGCGGCATAGTTGCGGTGGTGCGCGGTGCCAAAGCCCAAAAGGTTGTTAATATAGCTAAGGCCTTGGAAAGCGGTGGGGTAACAGCCATTGAGGTGACAATGGATACCCCCGGTGCAATTGAAATGATTAAGACTGTGGTAGCTGAAATCGGCGACCGGGCTGTGATAGGTGCCGGTACGGTGTTGGATGCTGAAACCGCCCGGGCGGCCATACTGGCAGGGGCAGAATTTATTTTTTGTCCCAGTCTACACCAGGATGTTATTCGCGTAGCTAACCGCTACGGTAAAGTAGTTATTCCGGGTGTAATGACACCCACTGAAATTATAAATGCATATGAAATGGGTGCAGATCTTTTAAAGGTCTTTCCGGCCGGCGTATTAGGCCCCAGATACTTTAAAGAAGTGGCCGGCCCCTTTAAACACATTCCTTTGATGCCCTCTGGCGGTGTAACTTTGGAAAATGCCGCTGAATTTATTAAGGCAGGCAGCGTGGCCCTGGGTGTGGGTGGGGCCCTGATAGATAAAGAGGCGGTTGCCGGGGAACAATATGAAGTGTTGACTGAAAGGGCTAAGAAATTTGTGAAAGTTGTTCGCCAAGCTCGCAGCGAACTGAAAAAATAATCTAAGATCATTTGTTTAAAGGAGTGATAAAGGTGTCCAAACCTAAGGTGTATGTTACAGATTTTGAGTTCAAAACTCTGCAATATGAAGAAGAAGTACTTAATCCGGTAGGGGCCGAGCTCATCGGTGTTCAGTGTAAAACCGAAGACGAAATTATTGAAAAATGTAAAGATGCCTTTGGTTTAATTAACCAATATGCCCCCATCGGCCGTAAAGTTTTGGAGTCACTGCCAAACTTAAAGGTGGTGGCCCGTTATGGGGTAGGGGTTAATACCATCGATATTCCTGCGGCCACTGAGCTGGGTATATGCGTAGCCCATGTGCCGGATTACTGTATGGATGAAGTGTCTGACCACGCCATGGCTTTGCTGATGGCTTGTGCCCGTAAAACTGTGCTGATGAATAACGAAGTGAAAAAAGGTAACTGGGATTATAAGGTATCAATTCCCATTAACCGACTTCGGGGACAAAAGCTGGGTTTAATAAGCTTTGGCCGCATTGCCCAGGCGCTGGCTAAAAAAGCCCAGGCCTTTGGTTTAAACCTGCTGGTGTATGATCCATATGTTCCGGAAGCTGTTGCCAAGGAACACAATGCAAAACTGGTGAGCCTGGAGGAACTCTTAAAGGAATCAGATTTTATTTCAGTGCATGCACCCCTAACAGCAGAAACAGAACATATGATCAGTGAGAAAGAATTGCAGATGATGAAAGATTCCGCTTATATTATTAACACCGGACGTGGCCCCGTAATTGATGAAAAGGCCCTTGTAAAAGGCCTACAGCAAGGTTGGATTGCCGGTGCCGGTTTAGACGTGCTGGAAACAGAACCGCCGGCCGCTGATAATCCGTTGCTGCAGATGGATAATGTTGTAATTAATCCCCATGCGGCTTGGTATTCAGAGCAGGCAGAGGCTGAGCTCAGAAGAAAAACTGCCCGGGGAGTTGCCGAAGTAATTCAGGGTTATTATCCAACCTATCATGTAAATAAAGAAGTGCGAGAAAAGTTAACATTAAAAACTTTGTAAAGGGTGCCTGATTTTATGAAAAAAGTGAAGTTTAAGGGAATCATTCCACCGATGGTAACCATTTTTAATGAAGATGGTTCCTTTGATTGGGAAGGCAATAAGGCTGTCATTGACTATCTCATTAACGGTGGAGTGCATGGCATTTTTGTGATGGGCAGTTCCAGTGAGTTTAATCACCTGACCAGTGCTGAAAGAAAGGAATTTGCGGAATTTGCCGTTGATTATGTCAACGGTCGAGTACCTGTGCTGGTGGGTACCGGTCATACCAATACACAGACAGTGGTGGATTTATCCCGCCATGCGCAGAGTATTGGAGCAGACGGTGTGGTGGTGGTTACTCCTTACTACTGGAAACTTTCAGAAGAAAATTTATTTAATCACTTTACTACCGTGGCAGGGGCAATAGATTTGCCGGTGGTACTTTACCACTATCCTAATTTAACCGGGCAACAGTTCGATGCTCCACTGGTGGCACGGATTGTAAAAGAAATGCCAAACGTGGTGGGCATAAAGGACACCATTGACAGCATAAGCCACATCCGGGAGCTGATTATCACTGTAAAAGAGATAAATCCTGATTTCAGCGTTTTTTCCGCCTATGATGATCATCTGTTTAATACCTTGGTAATGGGCGGGGACGGTGCCATTTCAGGTAGCTCAAATTTTGCTCCGGAGATTAATGTGGGGGTATATCAAAACTTTGTAGAGGGCAACTATCAAAAGGCTATAGATATAAATAATATTTTGATGCGCCTAACAAGAATATATGGTTTTGACACCCCTGCCATTGGGGTAATGAAAGAAGGCTTGCGCCTCAGGGGAGTACCCATAAAAACCCATGTGCGTCCTCCGGCGGCGGCTGCTTCACCTAAGGCTGTGGCAGCCCTGGAAAGTCTTTTAAAAAGCTTACAATTAATTTAACTATAAATAATGCAGGCGTGTTGTATTTAAGGGCGGGTATTCACGCCCGCCCGCTTATAAATATGAGGGGGCAATAAGCAGGAGCAAGTTTCACTTGTTTAAACAACTAACTGATAAAGCTGAAAGGGGGATAAATGTGCTTGTCATAAGAGATAAATTATGTACAGGTTGTCGTCTTTGTGAGCAAATTTGCTCTATGGAACACCACCGTGAAGTTAATCCTCACCTGGCCAGGATAAAGATAGAAAGCAAGTGGCCCGCTGAGGAAAAGATAATTGTTTGCCGTCAGTGCAAAACTCAAAATTGTGTGAAGGCTTGTCCACAAAAGGCACTGTCTTTTGACGGTTATGTTAAGTTGGATGAAAAGGCTTGCGACGGCTGCGGCCAATGCTTGGAAGCCTGTCCCTTTGGCTACAATTTAAGAAACAAAAACACAGGAAAACCTGTTTTCTGTGACACCTGCTCAGGAAACTATTCATGTGTTAGTTGGTGTCCCGCTAAAGCAATTAGGAAGGGGGGAGCATAATAATGAAATGGTTTGGTTATACCGGCAAATTACTATATATAAACCTTACAACCTGTAATTATCAAGTTAAAGAGTTAGAGTTGGAACAAGCTGTAAAATATTTAGGTGGTAAAGGGTTGGCTGCCAGCATTTTATATGAAAAATTAAAGCCAGGCACAGACCCGCTGGGACCGGATAACATTCTGGTTTTTGCAACCGGCCCACTCACCGGTACCCCTGCTCCCACCGCCGGCAGAATGGTGGTTGCCACTAAGAGTCCGTTAACCGGCTTATGGTTAGATTCTAACTGCGGTGGTTTTTTAGGAAGAGAAATAAAGCAGGCAGGGTATGATGCTTTAATTGTTGAGGGGAAAGCTGCGGAACCGGTATACATCTTAATTGATGATGATAAGGTAGAAATCTGTTCTGCTGCTAACCTTGTGGGTAAAGATACTTTTGATACTCACGAGATATTAAGGGAATCCCACGGCGAGGTTAGGGTTGCCTGTATTGGCCAATCGGGAGAAAGAATGGATCGTTTGGCAGCTATTATCTCTGAGGCCAGGGCCTTTGGCCGCGGTGGAGCAGGCGCTGTAATGGGCTCCAAAAATTTAAAGGCCATTGCTGTACGTGGTACTAACAGTGTAAAAATAGCAGATTACGATAAATTTGTAAATATGGTGAAGGAAGCCTTCAATGAGGTGGCAATTAACCCTGATACCGGAGGCGGCAGAAATCACTATGGTACCAATGTAATTTATTCCTTTATTAATGAAGCAGGGATACACCCGGTGGAAAACTTTACCAAGGGCAAGTTTGGCAAGCTGGATGTAATTAACGAAGAAATTCTCAGAACCAAGTATTATAAAAAAGATAAGGCATGCTCATCCTGTCCCATTGCCTGCAGTAAGTATTCGGTGGTGGAGGAAGGTAAATACCAAGGCAAGTTTGTTGAAGGCCCTGAATATGAAAACCTTTGGAGTTTTGGAGCACAATGCGGCAACAGTGATATAGGGGCTATTATCCATGCTGAGTATCTCTGTGATGCTTACGGATTGGATTCTGTCTCGGTTGGTAACGCCATTGGTTTTGCCATGGAGTGTTACAAAAGAGGTGTGCTAACTGAGGAAGAAATAGGCTATCCGCTGCAGTTTGGTGATACCGAGGCCATGATGAGAACCTTGGAAGCCATTGGTAAGGGAGAAGGTATTGGTAAACTGCTGGCCCAAGGGGTAAAATATGCAGCCGAACAAATTGGAAAAGGTTCTGAAAAGTGGGCAATGCACGTTAAAGGAATGGAACTACCTGCCTATGATCCCCGGGGAGCCTATGGTATGGGTTTGGCATATGCCACCAGTGACCGTGGGGGCTGCCATTTAAGATCATGGCCGGTGGCCCAGGAGGTATTGTCTGCCAATAGGATGGACCCCTTCTCTGTGGAGTTTAAAGCTGAATTTGTGAAGAGCGAACAAGACTTAATCTCGGCCGTTGATTCCGTTGGGCTGTGCCTGTTTGCAAGCTTTGCCATGACCTTAAAACAAATGGTTGGCATGCTGTCTGCACTGACCGGTATTAAAGAGCTTGATAGCGGTGAGGAACTGCTCAAAATCGGCGAAAGGATTTATAATCTCACCCGCCTATTTAATATGCGGGAAGGCATGAATGCCAGCGCTGATAATTTACCAGAACGACTGCTCACAGAAACCCACAAAGAAGGCCCTGCAGCCGGTAGCACTGTGCCCCTGGAGGAAATGATTGAGGAATACTACAGAATTAGGCATTGGGACGAAAATGGCAAACCAATGCAAAGTAAACTGAAGGATTTAGGCCTCTAGACATGACCGTTAAAGTTAAGGTTAAGTTTTTTGCACAACTGGCAGCACAGGCAGGATGCAGGGAGTGTTATTTAGAAGTTCCCGGTGATTTTTATCAGGCCCTCAATGCTGTTGAAAGTAAATTTAACTTGTCAATAATAGATGAACTTGGAACCGGATACTCAGTATTAATAAATGGCAAAGGTTACGCTTACGGACTTGATGATAATCAACAATTAAAAGATAACGATACTATCGCCTTCGTACCCTTTTTGGGCGGAGGATAATAATTGCGAGGTGAATGAGCAACATGTTTAGACCAGAAGGTATATACGTGGCCATGTTGACTCCCTTTAAAGAGGGTAAAGTTAATGAAACAGTTTTAAGACAAGTGGTAGAATTTCAAATTCAAAGAGGCGTACACGGACTGTTTCCGGTGAGCAGCTGTGGTGAGTTCATTCAAATGGACTTTGCTGAAAAAATTCGCACAATGGAAATTGTGGTGGATCAGGCTGCCGGACGGGTACCGGTAACACCCGGTGTAACTGCACCTAATCCCAATGAATCCATCGCACTGGCAAAGGAAGCAAAACGTGCCGGTTGCTCAGGTGTGGTAATTTGCCCACCGTATTTCCTCCCAATCAGCCAAGAGACCATTGAGCGTCACTTTGAGTTACTGGCTGATAACGTTGACATTCCTGTTATTTTATACAACATACCTGCTTTCACCACTCCGATAACATATGATGTGGTGAAAAGACTAAGTCGCCGTGAAAATATTGTGGCCATGAAGGACAGCAGCGGCAGTGTGGTTGACATGGTTCACTTTATGGACAAAGTAAGAGCCATTGGTATGCAGGATAAATTTAACTTCTTGATTGGTCGTGAAGACGGTTTATTCCCGGCCTTAATGATGGGCGGTAAGGGTTGCATGACTGCCTGTGCAGGTATTGTTCCTGAAATTCTAGTAGGTATTTGGGATAGTTACCATAAGGGTGAATTTGAAAAAGCAAAAGAATTGCAGTTTTCATTCCTAAACCTATTGCGTGCAATGAATGCCCTGCCCTTCCCGGTAGGATTTAAGTTGGCGCTGGAATTGCGCGGTTTTGAGATGGGCGAACCTATGCAACCGCTGTCCCACGCAGAAAAGTACAATTATGTGAACGTGCGCAGTAGGCTGGAAAAGATTATGGGTGCCCTTTTAGGTGACTATAAGGTGGATCTTGATCAGTTAATGAAAAAATAAGAAGTCTATTTCTCAAACTCCCCCAGTTTAGATATAGAGAAAAAAAGCGACCCCACGGGCGCTTTTTTTCTCTGGTATTATATTTATTTTATTAAAGCTTGAGGGTGTTAACATGATTTTCTTTGAAGTAATATTACCTGTATTTATCATTATGTCGTTGGGTTTCGTTGGCCAGCGGGCAATGAAAATGGACATTACATCGGTATCGAATATTGCGATGTACATTCTAACTCCACCATTAATATTTCGAGTCTTTTATGATACTAAAATAAATCTAGATCTTGCCTATGTGGCGGTTTACTCAGTGCTGCTTTCAGTGAGCATAGTGGCAATAGTTTACCTGTTGGTTAAGTGCCGCATTATTCCTTTGGAAAACCAGCGGGCGATGATGATGTCTACCGCCTTTATGAATGCCGGCAACATGGGCGCCCCGGTGATGCTATTTGCTTTTGGGGAGATAGGCTTTAATTATGCAATGATAATTAATGTTTTTCACTCACTGGTGATGTTTACTCTGGGGATTTACATTGCGGCGGCGGATAAGAGCGGTGTTAAGACTTCTTTGAATGTCATGTTAAAAATGCCCTTCATTCATGCCATTGTGCTGGCTTTTTTATGGCAGAGTTTTAATCTTCCCATGCCGGAAAACGTTTACAACACCATTCAGCTGGTGGGGGATGCTTCCATACCGCTGATTATTATTGTTTTAGGTATGCAGTTGGCTGAGTGTAAAATAACAAAAATAAGCTGGCCCAGGCTCAACGGTGCCATGTTTATTCGTTTGTTGATTTCTCCCCTCATTGCCTATGGCATTGTGCAGCTGCTTCCGGTGAGCAAATTGTGGCAGCAGGTGATGATTATTGAGGCGGCCATGCCTACCGCCGCTTTGATAGCCCTGTATGCTCTACAGTTCAATCGTGAACCGGACTTCGTAACCGGTGTTACCTTTTTTTCAACGGTGGCCAGTATATTTACATTGATGTTAATTATACCTTTGGTTTTAAATATGTAAGGGCGGCATAAAAGTCGCCCCTGTTTTAAAGTACCACCAATAAGAAGGACACAATCATGGCCGTTTGAATGATTAATTTTACCACCGTACCCCCGGCAAAGCCCAAGAGCGTGCCGATACCGGCATTTATTGCTTGTTTGGGTGATTTGTTATGCAACAGTTCGCCAATTATTGCTCCCAGAAAGGGCCCCAGTATAATGCCAAGGGGTCCTAAAAGAAACAAGCCTCCGAAGGCACCCAATATACTGCCCCAAACTGCGGCTTTAGAACCACCGTAGCGCTTTACTCCGACAATACCGGCCACATAGTCCACTGCAAAGGCCAGTATTACCAATATTACCTGACCTAACCAAAAGTGCCATGAAAAAACAGTAAAGCCGCTAATTAAGCCATATACAACCATGCCCAATAATATCAAAGGGGCCCCCGGTATTACCGGCAGTATTGCCCCTGCCATGCCTATCAGCATTATAGCCAATGCTGCTGTTAACGCTAACCAATCCATTAATATCTCCTTAAACTGTACAACTTGGTGATCAAATTGTAGCATTTATTACAGTAACTCTTCAATGGCTTTGACAAAGACGCTGTACTGCTGGGCGCCTACAATTCTTTTTTTGTCATTGAAGAAATAAGCAGGTAAACCGGCCACCTTGTACTGTGAAGCCAACTGCCTTGCCTGCTGGATGCGATCATGGTAGAGATTTTCTGTAAGGTTTTTTTGCAGCATATCAGCATCCAAACCCACTTTATCAGCACAATCTAAAACCACTGCAAGTTTACCTATATCTTTTCCTTGTAAAAAATAGGCTTGAAAAACAGCCTCATGAAATTCATCAAACATACCACAGTCCTTGGCATATTCAGTGGCCTCCAGCGCCAAACGGGAGTTGGACAACACTTCATAAGGGTTGAAATTGATGCCATAGGGGGCGCCGGCATTACGTAAATTATTGATCATTTTGTTAATATCCAAGTCGGAAAATTGATCTTTTAATAAAATCCCTTGGGGGGGAGTTTCAGGCCTTAACTGGTATCCCACCCATTGTTCTTCAATGGGAAAATCTTTTTTTAACTTTTCGACAATACCTTTGCCGATATAGCAAAAGGGTCATACATAATCTGAAAAAACCAGTAGTTTGACTTTCATTGGCTGACCTTCCTTTACTATTTATGATATTAACTACCATATGGTACCGTTATATTGTATCATGGATGTAAAATTAGCGAAACAGTTTATACCTAGACAATGCAGGGGGCAATAATATTCTTTTTGTAATGGATAATGTTACTGTTTGAAAGTGAAGGATAAATGATATAATTATAACAATAATGTATAGTTTAGCCAGGTGTGTAGTAAAAAATCAAGGAAAGAAATAATGCAAGAATAGTTGAGGGAAGGTATTGATATGGATGTAGTTATGGTGCATGGTAGTGTTGAAACAAGTGATAAAGCATTTATGCTTGATATATTAAAAGGTGCTGCCCTGCAAGGCAGTAAATTTTTGCCCAAAAGTCCGGTTGATGCTGCAGAGTGTGCAGTTAGAGTAATGGAAGATGACCCCCACCTAAATGCAGGCTATGGCTCTGTGTTGAACTTAGATGGTGAGGTGGAAATGGATGCTTCGATAATGGACGGCCTAAATAATCGGTGTGGGGCGGTATGTGTGGTAAAGGGAATAAAAAATCCTGTGTCCCTGGCCAGGTTGGTGATGGAGGAGACCCCCCACGTTATTTTGGCCGGTGAGGGTGCCACCAAGTTTGCCCAACGGAAAGGTTTCCAGACAGTGGACATGGTATCTCCAGAACAAAGAAATTCTTATGAACTGGCTATGGAACTAATAAAACAAGGGAAAAAAATTGACTTTAGTGCCTTTACCGGATTGCCCAAAGGTCATGATACTGTGGGGTGTGTAGTTTCTTCAAATGGACATTTGGTTGCTGCATCGTCCACAGGAGGGTCCTTTTTAAAAATACCCGGTAGGGTAGGGGATACGCCCATAATCGGTGGTGGAATTTATGCTTCTAAGCACTGTGCTGTTGTGTGTACAGGGCTGGGAGAGGCTTTTATCGAAACTGCCATGGCAAAATGGGTAGAGCATTTGGTGGCCGCAGGAATGCCACCCCAGCAGGCCGCCAGGCAGGCTATACTGAAACTGAACCAAAAAAAGCAGGCACCGGGTGGAGTACTGGTGGTGGATAGTGCAGGTTCGGTGGGAGCTGCCCACAACACCGGCAGTTTTCCGGTGGGTTTAGTGATCAATGGCCAAGTGGTGCAGAATTTTAAGCCTGAAAGAATAGATGCGGCCACAACCATTTAAAAGGTGTATTTAATAAAGAATAAGATGAGGGGGCTTAGCAGTTGCGGCTTTGTCTTTCAACCGCTGTAATTGGCGGCAAATTGTCTTCACTATTAAGCAGACTTGCCGGTGGGCAGGGATCCTCTTTGCCGGGGCTGGTTGCCAGGCGTATTTATCCACACACCTTGCGAGATTTAGCAAGCCAGGTAAAAAAGGGTATTATTATGGTAACCGGAACCAACGGCAAAACCACCACCAACAATATGATTGCTAAAGTAATGCAAGCCGGCGGGCATCAGGTGATTATTAACGAAGAGGGGGCTAACATGATCACCGGAGTTACCGCTTGCTTTATACGTTCAGCCAGTTGCACCGGCACCATTGAATACGATTATGCTTTGCTGGAGGTTGATGAAGCCTCCTTTCCTAAAGTGGTTAATGAGGTAAAGCCACAGGTTGTGGTGGTAACCAATTTTTTTCGTGATCAACTTGACAGATATGGCGAGCTTGACACCACTGTGGGTCTTGTAACTGATACGCTGAAAAAAATTAAAGATGTTACCCTGGTGTTAAATGCCGATGACCCATTGGTGGCTCAGATGGGAAAAAGCACCGGTCATAATGCCATATACTTTGGCATTGCAAAAGAGCAAGAGGATAGTGGTACGGGGGGGCAAAATAAAGAAGCTCGTTTCTGTGCCTTTTGTAATAATATATTAAACTACAGCTATTATCATTATAGTCAACTTGGTGACTATAGCTGCGAAAATTGCGGTTTTCGCAGGCCACAGGCCCATGTGGAGGCAATTGTATCGAAGCTTGAGGCAGGGGCAGGAGCTTTGACCACTGAAATATGTTATGAAAACCGCTGTGCCAATATATCTTTATACACCACCGGTTTTTATAATCTTTACAATGCTTTGGCCGCCTTTACAGTGGGTCTGGTAATGCAAATTGAAGAGCATGAAATTCAAAGGGGACTGGAAAGGTATACACCTGCCGTTGGCAGAATGGAGCGTTTCCGATATATGGACAAGCAGGTGCTGTTAAACCTGGTTAAAAACCCCACCGGTTTTAATGAAGGACTGGTTACCATGCTGTCATTGCCCGGCAAGAAGAATATATTTATGGCGGTAAATGATAATGATGCAGATGGTAGAGATGTTTCTTGGCTTTGGGAAGTGGATTTTGAAATGCTTATATCTGAAATTGAAAGTATAAACAGTTTTTTTTGCTCGGGAATAAGGGCAGAGGAAATGGCATTGCGCTTAAAATATGCTGATGTGCCGGCGGACAAAATTACTGTGATTAAGGATTTAAAGCAGGCAATTTCTTGTTCTTTACAGGGAGAAGTGGAAAACACATATTTATTTACTACCTATACAGCACTGTGGCCCACTCAAAAAGTCCTCTGCAGTTTAGCAGATAAGGAGGAAAGCGATGCTCACCGTATGCCATCTGTATCCTAATTTATTAAACCTGTATGGTGACCGGGGAAATGTCATTGCCTTTTTACAACGATGCCGCTGGCGAAACATTCCTGTTAGGTTGTTGGAAGTAGATATAGGAGAAGAATTAGATTTCAGCACCATTGATTTTCTTTTTTTAGGCGGCGGTTCGGATCGTGAACAAAAGCTAATTACAGAAGATATGCATAAACGGAGAAAGGCTCTAAAGGATGCCATAGACGAAGGATTGGTAATGCTGGCCATCTGCGGCGGTTATCAACTTTTAGGGCGGTACTACAAAAATATAGAAGGTGATGAGATACCGGGCCTGGGTTTGTTTGACTTTTACACCGTAGCAGATAATAAAAGACTTATTGGCAATGCGGTGGTGGAAGTAGAAATAGACGGAGAAACAGTATCGATGACCGGTTTTGAAAACCACTCCGGCAGAACATATCTTGGTGATGTCCAGCCCATGGGTAAGGTTCTTGTGGGCCATGGTAATAACGGAAAGGACGGTACCGAAGGTATCCGCTATAACAATGTATTTTGTTCTTATTTGCATGGTCCGTTACTTCCAAAGAACTATCAACTTACCGATCACCTAATTAAGGCTGCCATCAGGCGTCGGGGTGGTGATCAGTTTCTGTCAGAACTTAACAATAGTTTTGAACAAGAGGCCAATAAGGCCATGTTAAAAAGACTTCTTAAAGGGCAGTTCGGATAATGAACTGCCCTTTTTCTAATCACAGGGATGGTAACAGGGTTCACAAAAATAAATTAGTGTGAGCAAAATTTGAGACTTATTACTAACCGGGCGGGCACGGTCGCTTGCCTACTAAAAACACCAGGGGGATAGGCTTTTGTAGTATTTATTGAATAATCACTTTACAAAAGAAGATAAATTTAGTATTATATAGTCAAAGTAATTGTTATAGAATTCACAATAACAAGCTCCCGCTTAACTGGCTTATAAGTATATCTGTTATGCGAAAAGGGGGATGGTATAATGAGAAACTTTAATGTTATTAAAACAATGATAAGATGTGGTATGGGTTCAATGGTAATTGGGCTACCTTATATATGTTATGTATTTTGGGACTCAAAGACCGAGGTGTTTTATTGGGGACTGGCTGCTATTTTCCTAGGTCTTGCATTAATAGCCATATCTGTGGCTGTCAGTCATATGGATAATACATTTACCAGACTTATCTTAGCTATGGGGTACTCAACACTTGTCTTGTTGCAAATACCTCCGGTGGTATTTTGGTTAGCCTACCATGGATCAAGTGTTTCCGGCGCTAACTCGCCTTTGGCTCTTAAGGCCCATTGGTGCCTGGCAATTCCTCATATTGCCCTAATTGTAGCAGGTGTGTTGGTGGTGGTAAGTCTTATTCAAGGGAACTATAAGCGTATAGAGCGTGATAATAAGAGGACGGTTGTGCCCTGGTAACAACCGTCCTCTTTGTTACTAAATACTCAAAAATAAATAATACTATTTTTCACAAACCTATTGCAAAGTAGGCCCTTTGATGGTATTATGTACATAGTATCTTGTATACAATATATCGGAGGTGGTTTGGGATGAGGTATCTTTTGACCTGGGTGGAGGGAAATGAAGTTCACTATCGTTTTGTTAACTCCAAAGATGAGATAGACTATAACCTCTCCGAAGGAAGGCATTTGATGGTTACTTCATTGGAGAAAAAACATGAAGATAAATGATTGTGAAGCCATGTGACCACATGGCTTTTTTATTTATGTTCTGCCATTGGCTTGTAAAAAATGGCACCTTCCTTCTTTTTAACACTCCCTCAGCATATAATGTTACAACCTTGTATTCTTTTTTTGCCTGTGGTTTGCCACCCGCTAGTCTTTGTTGGGGGAGTGATGAGTAATTGGATTTTTTCAAGCGTCTGGAAGAGTATCGTTCAAAAGAAAAAGATTTATATTGGGAGGGAACATTTGCCGAGTATGTTGAGATTGTAAAGCAGAGACCCCATGTAACCCAACTGTCCCATGCCCGTTTGTATAACATGATTAAGGATGCCGGAGTCGTAGTTAATGAGGGTGTTAAGAGTTATAATTTTTTTAATAAAGAAATTTTCGGTTTGGACAAAACATTGGAAAAGTTAGTGGAAGAATATTTTCACCCTGCCGCAAGAAGATTGGATGTGCGAAAGCGTATTTTATTGTTGATGGGCCCTGTAAGCGGTGGTAAATCAACTATTGTTTCCATGTTGAAAAGAGGTTTAGAAAAATACAGTCGCACTGACAAGGGGGCCTTATATGGGATTAAGGGCTGTCCCATGCATGAAGAGCCTTGCATACCGTAAGTAACCCTTAAATTAATTTGTAATCTACAATCTTAATCCGAGCTTTTTTTCTTTTCCCGGGGTCTGCTTTTTCTAATAAGCGAATAGTAAGGGTATCAAACAGGGAGTGAACTGCCTGTTTTTTTGTTTCGTATGAAAAGTGCGGCCACTCGGTTTTAATGTCCCTGATATATTGTTTTAATTGCTCTACTGAGAATGTTTTGTTAGCCGCGTCTAGAGCACTATATAGGCGTTCTTCTTCCTGCTTTATCTCTTCTATGATCTTAGTGTATCTATCTTTTGATATGTCACCTTCCAAATATAGCTCTTCCGCACGCTCTTTTTTTAGCTTTAACCGGTCCAGTTGCTTTTGTATCTCTTCGGGCTGTAAAGTTTGTTTGCTAGGTTCCACCCCAAGCTCCGACTCTGCCAATTCTAGGGCGTCTAAAAAAGCATCTTCGATTACATCCTCTGCGATAATCTGAGTGTCACACGTTCCAAAGGCGAATCGGCCACGGCATTTATAAAAGCGCCGCATCCCATTTTTTGTTTTCTTAAAAGCCCCCGTAAAAGGGTAGCCGCATTTCTCACATTTTGCCACCCCCGAAAACGGATAAAAATTATTTGACCTGAAAGCCTGCGTACTTCTTGACGCCATTAGTTTTTGTATATCCTTAAAGTCCTCTACTTTAACCAAAGGCACAAACCCCTCCTGATTAATAGGGGTTAATATTTCCTCTCCTGTTTTTTTGCGGATTCCGGTTGAAAAAGTTTCATAGTTCCATCGTACTAATCCCGCGTATATCGGATTTCTAAGAACATACCGGACTGAAAAATCGCTCCATGCCTTGCCTTTTTTAGTGCGGGAGCCTTTTTGATTTAGCTCTTTTGCCAACGTTTGAGAGCCGACTGCTCCGTACCGTTCAAAGATATATTTAACCCATTTTGCCTCATCTTTGTTTACAATCAAGTTGCCGTCCACTAAATCATACCCATAGGGTGCGGGGGCGCCGTTACGTTCGCCCTGTTCTGCTTTTTTTGTCATCCCTAGATGTACCCGCTCCGCTATTGTTTCCCGCTCCCACTGGGCCAGTGTTGCAATAAGGGTAATGAAAAGCCTGCCGGTAGCTGATGTTGTATCAAATACCTCTGTTGCGGATTTGAACTTCACATCATACTTTTCCATCAGTTGTAACATTTCGTGCAGATCTACCACTGATCGGACGAATCTATCTAAGCGGTAAACTAATATTACATCAAATTTTTTCTTTTTAATATCTTTAATTAACCTTTGCATTTCCGGACGATCTATATTCTTAGCTGAAAACCCTTCATCGCAATAGTCATCGACTATATTCCATCCTTGAGATTCCGCATAGGCTTGCAGGCGGAGGCGTTGTGCCTCTAAGGAAAACCCTTCTTCCGCCTGCATATCTGTTGACACCCTGCGGTATATTACACAGCGTATGGGCTAACACCTCCTAAACGTTTATAACAATCTTTTTAAGCTTGCCGATTATTTTGACTTCCGTAGGCGGAGCTAGAATTGGCGGATAACTAGGGTTTTCGGACTGCAGTATCAACTGTTTGCCGTTAAAGTATACTCGCTTTAACACTACCTCTTCGCCACCGATTAAAACTGCAGCTATCTCACCATTTTCCACCTCTGGCTGCTTTCTTATCAGTAATAAATCACCATCATATATCCGTGCACCGATCATGCTATCGCCTTTTGCGCGTAGATAAAAATGTTCTCCACTAGAAACCCATTCCTTGGGCGTAGGTTCGTGACCTTCGATATCTTCATACGCAAGAACTCCGTTGCCACATGATATGCACCCTACGATTGGCAGCATATGAGTTTCTGTTGATGTCACATAATATTCGGCACGCTCTTCTCTTATTAAATCCCTATTATCAGGTTCAAACTTATACTCAGCCGCCATTTTTTCTAACTCTTCAACTGTAATTCCCAGAGCCTTGCAAACCTTAATAACGTTATCTACGGAGGCCCCACCAATGCCTCTAGCTAGCATTGATTGTAAAGTTGTGGCCGGGATTCCTATTTCCTCAGCAAATGCCCTTCGACTATAGCCTTTCTCTTTTATCAATTGTGCAATTATCTTAGCTTTCTTTGTCATGACGTTACCCCCTTTCTTGGGCCAGTGGCATATACGATATTTCGTATGTATTTATATATTACACTATTATTTTCAATATGTAAAGCAAAAATAAACGCTTCTGCATATATTTTTTGCGAAAAACTATTGACAGCGAACGCAATATCGTCTATAGTCTAATTACAGTAAACGCAATTGAGTTTGCAAGCATAATAGGAGGTGAAATTGAGTGTATAAAAACCTTCGTGCAGAAATGGCCAGAAATAACGTAACAATTAGAGATATAGCTAGTGCTTTAGGTGTTAGATACGCAACGATAAGCGACAAATTAAATGGTAAATTCCGGTTTTATTATGATGAGGCGCTCAAAATCAGAAATATTTTCTTTCCCGATTGCAAGCTTGAATACTTATTTGAACGAGAACAGGATACTGCCTGTTAATATTCTACTTAGTTAGCTAGGTAAAATTTACCACAAAGGTTTAAGGGTCGTCCGCCTTGTCCACTTGCATAGCTTCTCATTAGGGGAGGGGTGATGATGGACCAACCATTAAAAATCAAACTTAACGAAGAACAGTCAAGAAAATTTCTAAGCTTTTTCGTCAAAGAGGCCACCCAAATTGCAATAAAGAGGGCCCTAGCACAGCAAGCACAGAAGGAAAAGGCGGCTAAAACATCTTAATAGCCGCCCCACACAATGGACAAGCACTTAGCCGCTTATACAAGAAACTGCGCGAGTGGGTACGCCAAGGCAAGATTCCGCACACCAGGATCGGGCGGCGGATCATATTTAGAAAGGAGGCTCTGGATATTTGGTTTGACGAACAAGAAAAGGCATCCATGAAGGTACATTTATTAACGATCTAGAGGGGGTTTGCTAGTTGGTTAAATACTGCCCGCTATTTGGACAAGGCATCAATGGTTTAATCGAGTGCAAGCAGAGTAAATGTGCATGGTGGGTTGAGGCCCATGGCGCGTGTGTAGTTTTTGTTATTACATTAGGGGGGGTGGAGTGTAAATGCAAAAACAAAAAATCTACCACCTGCAGTACCTACCCCATAAACCAATATCTACTAAATATCGCTGGGCATGGCGTCCGGTAAATAGGGTGCAAGAGTGGCTAGAGGGTGAGGACAAGCCTGCTGGTAAGGTAATGGCGTACTCACTGCTGGCACTGGTAGGGATGTGTTTTGCCATGGCGATACTAGAGGCTGTAGCAAGATAGTAGTCAAGAGAGGTGAACACCCGATTGTCACTCTAATGGTTAAGGGGGGGGAAACCTAATGTTAGCCTTTTGTGAGAACTGCCATGAGCTGGCTGAATACACTGTCAGAGATGAACCAAAAGAAAAGATTATCAAAGGCAATAAGGTTGAATACATGGGTAAAGAGGCGTACTGCAAAGACTGTGGCAGTGAAATCTTTGTGGCCGATATACGGGATCATAATTTAAGCATGTTGGATAAGGCTTATAGGGAATGGAAGGGTTGATTACTGTTGCGGAAGTTGAACTCATAAAGAAAAAGCCCGGCTGCAACCGGACTGTGGTAAAACGATTAAGCCATTATACCACCATTAGGAGGTGGAGGCAATATGCCTAATAATTGTCCAGTGTGTTATGAGGCGTTGGATGGTCAATACTGTGCAAGTTGCTGTAAGCACTACTGCCCAATATGTCAGGGCATGATGGAGTTGGGTGAGAGAGATTTTTCGCAAGCTCAATTTGTGCGTGGTGATATAGAGGTGGACAGGGTTGTGCAAAATGTGTTGTATTGCCCTAAGTGTGAGGTGGTGGAGCATGATGCAGAGGAAGTTTACTCCGGGGATGAAAGTCGAGCACCTTTTTAGGGGGCCATGCACGGTTGTGAGGGAGTCCACCACGCTGATTGGTTGGCCCACGGTGTTTGTTGAGGACGCCAACGGAGTAGTGCATGAGGTAAACCCTAAATATTTGAAAAGGATTGATGAGGATGAACGCATTGCAGCTAAGAGAGCTGGAAAACCTGCCAGTAGAGCAGGAGAGGGAACAGTTTGAAATACAGGATATCAACGCTGCTAACTGGGCGGTGCGTAAAATAGCAGCTGCACAGGCGGCCATTAGAGAGAGGGAGATACTGGCCCAAGCAGAGATTGACCGCATTAAACAGTGGCTTGTTAGCGAGACAAAGGAACTACAGCAAACGATAGACTTTTTTACCAGGCTACTAGAAAAATACCACCGGAAACAGATTAAGGCGGATCCAAAAAATAAAACCATTAAGCTGCCATACGGTACACTAAAAATGCGGGCCCAACAGCCGCAATATCAGCGGGATGATGCAGCGATAAAGGAGTGGGCCCGAGTCAATCGGCCCGAGG